>JBIIQK010000097.1:0-6541 GCA_044342135.1 Cyanobium sp. | reverse complement strand
AGCCAGGTGGTGAGCGGTGTCTCCAGGTCGGCGGGCCAGCGCTTCCACAGGGGGATGAAGCTGTTGCCGGCCGTCACCGCCTCGAGGAACGCCTGCTGGGCAAGGCCATCGCGATCGGGGCTGGGCATCGGGCAACCGGGCAGGCAAAAAAAACGGGGCGCCTGGCCCCGCCTTTATAGGAGTTGGTCGTCGCCGTTCAGGCGTCGAAGGTGTTCTTGCCGGTGAACTTGAGGTTGGCCGGGTTGGGATTGGCGCCGATCCGACGGGGGTTATGGCCCACCATGGCGCGGCCCTCGTTCACCTTCTCGGGGAAGACGCCGTCTTTCGGGTGCAGGAACTCGGTGTCACCACCGGGGAAGATCCGGTAGATCTTGTAGTCCTCGATCCGGGGCTTGAACTTGGTGCGCAGCTGGGTGCCCAGGGCGAGGCACTGCTCCTTGCGGGCGAAGTACATCAGGTTTTCGCCCTCATTCATGTGGGCGGCCCCGCCGGTGGGCAGCTCAAACACCTGTTCCTTGGGGCTGGTCCAGGTGATGGCGTATTTCTCCTCGGTCTCAGCGGAGTTCAGCAGGCCGCCGGTGCTGCCGATGTACTTCGGGAGTTGACCGCTGAGCGCCGTAGCTGCCATGGCTTTGGATCGTTTCAGCCGGAAGCTAGCACCGTGTTTTTGGCCCAATCCGCCCTTCGGCGGCAGTCTTCACACCCGTCAACAAACCGTCGTCAACAAACGGTGCCTTCGGGTGGGTCCTCAGCACAGCGGGAAGAACACCGTCAGGCCGCTGCCGCTGCGTTCGGTGAGTCGGCCGCCTAGGCGATGGAAGAGCCGCTGGGTGGCCTGGCGACTCAGCTGCAGGCTGCCGGTGGCGGGGTTCCAGCTCAGCACCGGTCCCACCAGTTCCCGTTGGTCCCCTTCGCTCTCCCCGGCGGGTGTGGGGTTTTCGCTGCGCTGGCCTTCGCTGCTGAGCTGCAGTTTCAGCCTGGAGCCGGCGGGGGAGAGGCTGAGGGTCACCGTGCTGCCCGACGGCAGGGTGCGGCTGAACCGGTCGATCAGGCCCCCCAGCATGGTTTCCAGGCGGGCCGGATCGCTCAGCACCTGGGGTAGGCCCGCATCGATCACCAGCTCGAGAGCCAGGCCGCGGCGGGCCAGCTGCCGTTGCCAGAGTTCGTGCTGTTGCTGCAGCACCTGGCTCAGGTCGGTGCGGGCCAGGGCGTGGCGCTCCAGGGGCTGTTCGCTGCCCGGCTCGCGCTGCAGCTCGGCGGCCAGGAAGATCAGGCCAAACCGATCGATCTGCTCGCTGCACTCCCCATCGATCTGCTCCAGGCGCTGGCGCACCACCTCCGGCAGATCGCTGCGCCGCAGCAGGGAGCGGATCAGGGTGCGGATCGTGGCCAGCGGGGTGCGCACCTCGTGGGTGAGGGCTTCCAGCAGGGCCAGTTCGCTGCTCACCGCCCGGGAGGCGTCGCCCTGGTGGCGTTCCCGGGGCGTGCCGCCGTGCACCAGGGGTTGCAGGGTCAAGCTGGGGGCCATGGCGGCGAGCCGTTCCCCCATCCGCGGCCAGAACCGCATCCCCAGCTGGTCATCGCTGCGCAGGGGGCCCAGCCGTTCGAGGGCGGTGCGCAGGGCGGCGGACGCCTCCGGATTGCCCGCCAGCAGACGGCCGTGGATCAGGCCCAAGGCACCGGACAGGGCCTCGGGATCAAACCGCACGATCAGGCGCCGGGCCTCGGCGGGCCCATCAAGGCAGAGCGCCACCTGCAGCTGGGGTGTGATCACCAGCAGCAGCGGATCGGTGCCGTCGCCCTCCTCGAGGGCCATCCGATGGAAGCTCCCGCAGCTGCCTGCCTGAGCTGCACTGCCGGGGAGCAGGGCGGCGGAGCCGGGCAGCAGCTCCTGCAGTTCCCGCGGGGCCCACACCCAGCCCTGGAGCTGCTGCAGCAGTTCGGGTTCGTAGAGGGCGGGCAGGGGCGCTGCCAGCCAGAGCCCTTGCAGCGGTTGCCGGGGCAGCAGAAAATCCTCTTGCAGGGTGGCCAGGGCTGCCCACCACTGGCGCCGCACGCTGTCCTCGGTGCCGACGCCAGGGGGGACGCCCTCGGCCAGGCAGCGGCGCAGGTCGGACAGGCTCACCAGCGACTTTGGGCTGAGCGGCCCCGGCGGGCCACGGAGGCGCACAGTCCGAGGGCGATGAAGTTCACGAGCATGGCGGAACGCCCGTAGCTGAGCCAGGGCAGGGGGATGCCGGTGATCGGGCCCAGGCCAATGGTCATGTTGATGTTCACCACCACCTGGAACATCAGCATCGCGCCGATTCCCACCACCACCAGGGCTTCGTAGTCCGTGCGGGCCCGACCGGCGATCTGCAGCAGACGCCACATCAGCAGGGCGAAGCCGGCCACCACCAGCACCGAGCCCAGAAAACCGGTCTCCTCTCCCAGCGCGCTGAAGATGAAATCGGTGTGCTGTTCTGGGATGAAGCGCAGTTTGGTGAGGGACCCATTCATGAGCCCCGTTCCCCAGAGCTGGCCGGACCCGATGCCGACCGTGCTCTGCAGCAGGTGATACCCACCGCCAAGGGGGTCCTGGGCGGGGTCGAGAAACAGGGTGAGTCTCGCCCGCTGGTGGGGGCGCAGGCCGTGTTCCCACAACAGGGGTGTGGCCACGGCGAAGAGCCCCTGCACCGCCAGGCTGATGCTGAGGGCGACCCGTTTCCAGGGCAGGTTCTTCCAAGCCAGCCAGCCCATCAGGGGGATCCAGCCCAGTAGCAGCCAGGGGCAGGTGCCCGCCACGATGGCCGCCACCAGGGGGGAGAGCAACAGCACCACCCAGGCGCCGGGCATGCCGGCCCAGAACAGCATCACCAGGAGAACGGCCCCGAAGACCAGGGAGCTGCCCAGGTCGGGTTGCACGAACACCAGTAGCCAGGGAAGGGCGATCAGGCCCACAGGACGGACCAGGTCGACCGGGCGATCCACCGGGTGCCGGGCCAACACCCCGGCCAACAGCAGGATCGCCCCCACCTTGGCGAATTCCGAGGGCTGCACGTAGAAGCCGCCGATGTTGATCCAGCTCTGGGCCCCCAGGGCACTGGTGCCCACGATCCGCACGGCGATCAGGCTCGCCACCATGGCGCCATAGATCGGCCATTTGAGCGGGATCAGCCGCTCCAGCGGCATCCGCGCCAGCAGCAGGGCCACCACCATGCCCACAGCGGCGGTGATCCAGTGCTGGTACCAGTCGGCGTAGTCGGCCTGGCGCTGGGTGCTGGCGATCAGGATCCCCGCGATGCCCACCATGGCCAAGGGCACGCCCCAGAGGATCAGGTCCACGTCGGCCAGGGGGCTGCGCCGGCCGCTGCGGCCGCTGAAGAATCGGGAGTTGCGCCGCCCCAGCAGGCTCAGCATGGTGGTCAGGCCGGCACCAGGTGGGCGGCCCCGATGCGCTGGGCCAGGGCCCGGAAGGCCTGTGCACTGGCGGATTCGGGATGGGACAGCACGACGGGCCGGCCGGCATCGCCGCCTTCGCGCACCGGCATTTCCAGGGGCAGCTCCGCCAGCAGGGGCACCCCGGCCTCCTCGGCCAGCCGGGCACCCCCCCCACTGCCAAACAGGGCGTAGCGCTTCTCCGGGGCATCCGGAGGGATGAAGGCGCTCATGTTCTCCACCACGCCCAGCACGGTCACACCCATCTGCAGGAACATCGCCAGTCCGCGCCGGGCATCCTGCAGGGAGACCTGCTGGGGTGTGGTGACGATGATCACGCCTGCCATCGGAACGGCCTGGGCCACGGTGAGTTGGGCGTCGCCGGTGCCGGGGGGCAGGTCCACGATGACCACATCCCGCTCACCCCAATCCACCTGATAGAGGAACTGGCGGATGATGCCGTTGAGCATGGGACCCCGCCAGATCACCGGCTGGTTCTCCTGGATCAGCAGCCCCATCGACACCATGGCGATGCCGCAGGTCTCGATGGGCGTGAGCACCTGTTGGGCGCCCTCGCCGCGCACCTCCGGCGTGCGGTCGGCCACGCCCAGCATGGTGGGGGCGTTGGGCCCGTAGATGTCGGCATCCAGCAGGCCCACCTTCAGACCGGAGGCCGCCAGGGCACAGGCCAGATTCACGGCCACCGTGCTCTTGCCCACCCCTCCTTTGCCACTGCTCACGGCGATCACCTGGCGGACGCCGGGGATGGCCTGACGATCCGGCAGCTGACCCGGTGCGGCCGCCGGGGCCCCATGGCCGGCGGCCCCGATGGGGGCGGCGCCAGCGGGCTGGGCCACTTCAATTTGCACATCCGCCACCCCATCGAGGGCGAGCAGGGCGGCACGGGCTTCGGCGGCGATGCGATCGCGCTGAGCCTGGGCGAAGCCTGGCAAGGCCAATCGAAACACGGCCCGATCGCCCACCATGCGGGGGGCCTGGATCCAGCCCAGCTCGATCAGGCTGCGACCGCTGCCGGCATCCTGGACGGCGTTGAGGGCGGCTTGGGCCTGCTCCACTGAGGCCATCGGGAATCCAAACGGGACCTGCGATCCTAGGGGGCCTGCCCCTCGTGGAGGGGGGCGTTTGGGCCGTGACAGACCCTCTCGAACACTTGTCTGAGGGGAGGCTGGCCTGAAAAGGTGAGGCCTTTCCGGCGTCTTTTTGGCGCACCGTCGATGCTGAAGGCCCTGCTGGCGCGTGGCAAAAACAAGCTGGGTGGAGGCGCCTCGCGTGCGGTCGGCAACGACGCAGCCCTGGAGGCGCCGCCCGCCGACTCGCGCGCCCGGGCCAAGGCCCTGCTGATGGGTCTGCAGGACTCCATCTGTGCCGGCCTGGAGCAGCTCGACGGTGGGGCCAAATTCGCCGAGGAGAGCTGGGTGCGCCCGGAGGGTGGCGGCGGCCGCTCCCGGGTGATGAAGGACGGCCGCGTGTTCGAGCAGGGCGGCGTGAATTTCTCCGAGGTGGAGGGTTCGGAGCTGCCCCCCTCGATCCTCAGCCAGCGGCCGGAAGCCAAGGGGCACCGCTGGTTTGCCACCGGCACCTCGATGGTGCTGCACCCGCGCAACCCCTACATCCCCACCGTTCACCTCAACTACCGCTATTTCGAGGCGGGCCCGGTGTGGTGGTTCGGCGGCGGCGCCGACCTCACCCCCTACTACCCCTTCCTGGAGGACGCCCAGCACTTCCACCGCACCCTCAAGGGGGCCTGCGACAGCGTGAACCCGGCCTACTACCAGGTGTTCAAGCCCTGGTGCGACGAGTATTTCTTCCTCAAGCACCGCCAGGAAACCCGCGGCGTGGGCGGCATCTTCTACGACTACCAGGATCCCCGTGGTGTGCTGTACAAGGGCCAGGATCCCAACGGTTCGGCCGCGGCGGAGAGCAACCGCATCGGCCCCGTGCCGCAGAGCTGGGAGCAACTGTTCGCCCTGGCGTCCGCCTGCGGCAACGCCTTCCTGCCCAGCTATGTGCCGATCGCCGAGAAGCGCCAGTCCACGCCCTACGGGGATCGGGAGCGCCAGTTCCAGCTCTATCGCCGCGGACGCTATGTGGAGTTCAACCTGGTGTTCGACCGGGGCACGATCTTCGGGCTGCAGACCAACGGCCGCACCGAGTCGATCCTGATGTCGCTGCCCCCGTTGGTGCGCTGGGAGTACGGCTACCAGCCGGAAGCCGGCAGCCGCGAGGCCCTGCTCACGGATCTCTTCACCAGGCCCCAGGCCTGGTTAACCGACGCCGCACTGGAGGCCCGCTGCGCTCCCCATCAGGCGGTGGGGTGAGCGTCGCAGTGTTGGCCGCGGCCATGGGATCGCCCGGACCGCGGCCGAGCCCCTGTTCCAGGGCATTCACCACCCGGATGGCAATGGCCTCCAGGGTGGCCTGCCGCCGGATCGGATCCCGAAGGGCTGCTTCCAGGGTCCCCTCCAGTTTGCCGATTTCCAGGATGGCGATCCCCCGCCTGGGGGCCCCTAGGCCCTCGCGGTACAGCAGGGGGTAGGACCCAAAAGCGAGTGCCAGGCTTTCATCCAGGCGGGAGGGTGGCTGATGCAGCGGGGGGATCAGCCCCGAGCCCACCCCGTCAGGGCCGTAGGCGTCGTAGTGGATCTCCAGGGCATAGCCGCCGGCCTCGGCATGGGCCTTGCCCACGCTCCAGTTGGTGCGCGGATCGTCGCCGTCGGCAATGGTGCGCAGGGGTGGGTCGTAGAAGCGGATGGCCAGCCCCCGCCGCTGGCCGAGCGCCACCACGGCCTGGGCCGTCAGCAGATTCCAGTAGAGCTCGTCGCGGAGGCCGGGTTGCATCGGGGACGCTCCGGCCCGGTCCACCGCAGCCCCTGCCGTGCCGGCTCCGCCAATCCCCTGGGAATCGGCGTGGCCGGCCAGAACCAGGATTTCGGTGGTGGCAGCCAGGGGCGCCTGGCCCACCCAGTCTTTGGCCAGACGGCTGCGGGGCCCGGTCAGGGGATCCAGGTTGGCCACCAGCGGGGCCTGGGCTGCGGCGGTGCCGCCGAGGGTGAGCACTCCAACCAGCACGGCCACCATCCCTGGGCATGGAGGCATGGGGCGT
>JBIIQK010000096.1:0-6573 GCA_044342135.1 Cyanobium sp. | reverse complement strand
CGCATCAGCTGCAGCACGGGCAGCAGCAGGCTCGTCAGCAGCACGGGTGCGACGAGGGCACGGATCGGTTGGGGCACCGCAACGACACAGCTCTGGTTAGTTTTGCCCCTCAACCCCTTTGCCGGCCATCGTGGCAGCCATGGCTGAGTTGCAGGCCCGCTGGCACCAGAGCCTCTCCGCCATCCCAGAGGCCAGCTGGGACCGGCTGCTGAGCGCTGCCCACCCCCAGGAGCTGCCCTTCTACCGCTGGCGCTGGCTGCACCAGCTCGAGGCCAGTGGCAGCATCGTGCCCAGGGAGGGGTGGCAGGCCTGCCACCTGGGCCTGTGGCGCGGTGAGCAGTTGGTGGCGGTGGCTCCGCTGTATCTCAAGGGGCACAGCTATGGCGAATTCGTGTTCGACCAGAGCTTTGCCCAGCTCGCCGGCCAGCTTGGCCTGCGCTACTACCCGAAGCTGGTGGGGATGAGTCCGGTGAGCCCGGTGCAGGGCTACCGCTTCTTGATCGATCCGAGGGAAGACACTGCGGCCTTCACGGCCTTGATGCTGGACCTGATCGATGACTTCTGCCGCCAGCACGGCATTCTCAGCTGCAACTTTCTCTACGTCGATCCCCAGTGGCAGCCTTTGGCTGAGGCGGCTGGTTGTGCGGCCTGGGTCAACCAGCAGAGCCTGTGGACCAATCCCGGCCATGGCGACTTTCAGGCCTATCTGGCCAGTTTCAACGCCAACCAACGCCGCAACATCAAGCGGGAGCGGCAGGCCGTGGCGGCTGCGGGTCTGGTGGTGACCCCGCTGGAGGGCGAAGCCATCCCGCCGGCACTGGTGGGGCGGATGCATGACTTCTATGCCCAGCACTGCAGCCGCTGGGGCGCCTGGGGCAGCAAATACCTCAGCGAGGCCTTCTTCGCCGCCCTGGCGACGGACCCGGAGCTACGGCGCCATCTGGTGCTGTTCAGTGCCCACCGCGGCGATCCGGCAGAGCCGGTGGCGATGTCCCTGTGCGTGTCCGCCGGCGACCAGCTCTGGGGGCGCTACTGGGGCAGCGACGAGGAGATCGACTGCCTGCATTTCGAGGTCTGCTACTACGCCCCGATCGCCTGGGCCATCGAGCGGGGCATCCGCTCCTTCGATCCCGGGGCCGGGGGCAGTCACAAGCGCCGCCGGGGGTTTGTGGCCCAGCCTCGCGTCAGCCTCCACCGCTGGAGCGATTCCCGGTTTGCGGGGATCCTGCGGGGCTGGCTGCCCGGGGCCAATGCGGAGATGGCCGAGCTGATGGCGGCCATGAACGCCGAGCTGCCTTTCACGGCTTCCTACGATCCACCCCATGCCTGATTTGCCATCCTCCCGCCAGGAGCTCGACGACCGTCTTTCCCAACGGTTCATCGCCCTGGATCCGCTCGGCTATTTCCTGATTCGTCTCGATCGGCAGGCCCAGGAGTTGGTGGCTGAGCACTACGGCAATGGCATCGATGAGCGGGGTCTGGCGACCGATCCCGATACCGGAGAGGTGTTGAGCTGCCGAGGCACCGGGCCCCGCCAGCCCCTGGCCGTCTACCGGGGACGTTCTGCCAAACAGCTGGGCATGGCCCTCACGGAAGGGGAAGGCCCCCATCCGCTCAGCCGGCTGGATCACGCCCTCTACCTGGGCCGGGAACTGCAGCGCGCCCAGGCCTGCCTGGAGCAGGGCCTGGACTACGTGCAGGACTGAGGGTTCGGGCTCTTGATGGCTACGGCGACCGGGTCAGACCGGCTGCAGTTCGCGGCTGGGCTCTACCGGTGCCTTGGGGGGATCGGGCGGCAGGGTGGCCAGCTGTTCCTCAATCTCGCGGCGCACGATCGAGCGGTATTCCAGGAAATGCTCGTTGTGGGCCAGGATCGAAAGAAATCCGGTGAAGCGCTTCGGGTTCTGGCGGGCCATGCCGTAGAGCGCCTTCCAGAACCGCGCCCGGGTGTTCCGTTTGACCCCTTGGCGCCAGAGAATGATTCCCAGGGCCCTGAGATCGATCCAGCTGGGGGGCTTGGACGGACGGCTGCCCGGAACAATCAGCTCTTTGTATTTCTGGGGCGGCAGCTTCAGGAAGTAGGAGTAGACGCGATCAATGAATGCGTTGGGCTCATAGAGGGCCCCGAAGGCATCCACGTATTCATTCGCAATGTCGCGAATCGGCCGGGTTGGAACGAAATTGAGCAGGTTCGTCTGGTTGACACCCTTGGCTGCAGCCTTGCCTTCAATCAGGCGCCCTTCCTTCTCCAGGCGATGCCAGAGGGCCGTATTCGGCAAGGCTTGAAGCATGCCCATCATCGCGTGGGGGATGCCCGTACGGGTCACAAATTCGACAATGCGGCGACCGGCACCATCCTTTTCGCCGTCAAAACCGATGATGAAGCCCGCCATCACCCGCAGGCCATAGGAGGTGATCTTGTTGACGGAGTCCTCCAGGGAACTGCGCGTGTTCTGGAGTTTGCCGGCGGTTTCGAGGCTCGATTCGTCGGGGGTCTCAATGCCGAGGAAGACGCTTTCAAAGCGGCACTCCACCATCATCTGCATCAGATCGTCATCGGCCGCCAGATCCACGGAGGCCTCGGTGGCGAAGCTGAATGGGAAGCCGTGATCAATCTGCCATTGGCGAAGCAGGGGAAGCAGCAGTTTGACGTTGCGCTTGTTGCCGATGAAGTTGTCGTCCACCAGGAAGACCGATCGACGCCAGCCCAGGTCGTAGAGGGTCTGGAGTTCGGCGATCAGCTGCTCAGGATTTTTGGTGCGGGGCTTACGGCCGTACAGCACGATGATGTCGCAGAACTCGCACTGGAATGGGCAGCCCCGGGAGAACTGCACGGACATCTCTGAATAGGCATCCAGCTCGAGCAGGTCGAAGCGCGGGATCGGCGTCCCGGTCACATCCGGCTTGACTCCATCGGAGCTGAAGCGGCCAGCGGTGTCTCCCCGCTCCAAGGCTTCGATGAACATCGGCAGGGTGATTTCCCCCTCATCGAGGATCTTGAAATCAACCAGGTCGAGTTCCGGTGCATCCGGGGTGGAACTGGCAAAGGGCCCACCCACGGCCACGGGAATTCCCCGCTCCTTGGCCTTGGCGATCTGCACGGCCATGTCGGCCTTCTGCACGATCATCCCGGAGATCACCACCAGCTCAGCCCAGTCCCACTCCGCTGGAGTCACCTCGCGCACGTTGCGGTCCACCAGCTTCATCTCCCAGTGCTGGGGGAGCAGGGCCGCCACGGTGACCAGCCCGAGAGGTGGCAGCAGCACCTTGCGGTCGATCAGCTCAAGGATCTTTTCGTAGCTCCAGAAGGTTTTCGGGAACTCGGGATAAACAAAGAGCGTGCGCATGCAGGCAGCAGGGCTGGGGAGAAAACGGGGCTGGGCCGGGGCACTTGGCGCAAGGCACCTGGGCCAGGGCGTTGTGGCTGCGCTGGGGGGGCGTGAAGAATGGAATTCAGCCTAGGAGGTTTAAGGAAGTGCTGAAGCGCGCCGCCGTTCTGCTGTAATGGCCCCATCTTTTTCAGGGCAGCCATGGGTGCCGCGATCTATCTGGGCTTGGTCGGTGGTGGAATCGCCGTGGCCATTGCCGCATCCATCGTGCTGCGCGGCATCAAGCTGATCTGAGTTCCAGCCGCAGCCCGTGGCGCCGTTGGAGTTCAAGCAGTCCCAGCAGCAGGCCCGTTCCGCCCAGCAGGGCCAACGTGGCATGGAGGCCGATCATCAGGGTCAGGGCCGCGGCCATCAGGCCGCTGAGGCCCCCACCCCCCAGAAAGGCGATCTGGCCCAGGCCTGCCATCCGTCCCCGAATGGCCATGGGGGAGCCCACCTGGCTGATCAGGTTCACGGCTGACAGCAGGCAGGCCGTGCCGGCCCCGATGGCAAAGGTGGCTGCTAGCCCCAATCCACTCGTGGCGGGTTGGCCGAACCGGGCCAGGGCCAGCTGGGCAGTGGCCGTGATCAGGGTGCAGCTGCCCAGCAGCAGGGCTGGCCGTTGGCTCAGCCAGCGACTGTGGCGTTGCAGCACCAGTCCGCCGCTGATGCTGCCTGCCGCCAGCACGCTGGTGAACAGGCCGAGGGCCTGGGGCGATGGCCCCAGCAGATCCCGTGCCATCAGGGGGGCCAGGCCCGGATGGAAGAACCCCACCAGGCAGGCCACGGCCGTGAAGCGCAGCACGTGCCGCAGCACCGGCCCACTGGTGGTCCAGGCGGCCCGAAGCGTGGCGGAGGCGCCAGAGGCACTGCGTTGTTCCCGGCTCCGGTCTGGGCTGAGCAGCCAGATCACCGAGGCGATCGGCAATAGAAAGGTGGCGGCATCGATCGCCAGGGCCGTGCCCGCTCCGGTCCAGGCGAGTAACCAGCCCCCAAGGGGCGGGCCCACCAGCTTGCCCACGTTGAACACCACCGAGAAGCTGGTGAGGTAGGGCGCCAGCTGCTCGGGGCTCTCCACCAGCAGGGCGCAGTACTTGTTGCGGGCCGAGAGTTCGTAGGCGCTGGCGATGCCCACCAGCAGGGTGCTCAACAACAGCAGGCTGACTTGCAGGCCCCCATCCGTCAGCGGAATCGCAATCGCCCCGAGCAGACCAGCGCCGAAGAGCCCCCACTGGGATCGGATCAGCACGCTCTCGCAGCCCAGCCGGTCGGTCATCACCCCGGCGGGACCACTGACCAGCAGGGTGGGCATGGCCAGCACGGCGAAGTGCAGGGCCAGCAGCATCGGATTGTTGCTGCCATCGATCAGGATCCAGCCCTTGGCGGTGAGGCCGGCGAACGACCCGGCCGTGCTGAGCCCCGAAGCCACCAGAAAGGTGGTGCGTTGGTGCGCCCGCCCGTTCAAGCTCCCGTCCGTCGGGAGGCGAGTACGTCGTCCACCATGGCTCTGGCCCCCACCACCTCACCGATCAGGTCGTAGGTGTCGGCGGCGGTGAGGCGCACCGGCACCAGGGTGCCGGGGGCGGCACACAGGCCCCCTTCGCCGGGCAGCACCCGCACCTCGCCATCCACGTCAGGGGCATAGCGGGCGCACCGGCCCAGCATCTCGCCGGTGTTGGGGTTTTCCTGTTCGATCAGCACATCCACGATCCGGCCCACCCAGGCGCCATTGCGCTCGGCGGCGATGGGCTGCTGCAGGGCCATCAGCCGGTCCTTGCGTTCGGCCGCTACCTCCGGCGGCACGTGATCCGGGAGCTCGGCCGCAGGCGTTCCGTCCTCAGCGGAGAAGGTGAACACGCCCACGTGGTCGAAGCGCTGTTCGGCCACGAAGTCGAGCAGGTGCTGGAAGTGCGCTTCGGTTTCCCCCGGGAAGCCCACGATGAACGTGGTGCGCAGCACCGCCTCGGGCAGTTGTTCGCGGATGCGTTGCAGCAGGCCCGCGGTCACGTCCGCCTGCCAGGGGCGATTCATGGCCCGCAGCACATCCGGGTGGCTGTGTTGCAGGGGCAGATCCAGGTAGGGCAGCACGTTGGGCACCTCCCGGTAGGCCGCCAGCACCTCGGGCGTCAGTCCGGTGGGATAGGCGTAGTGCACCCGAATCCAGGGAATCTCCACCTCTCCCAGGGCCCGCAGCAGCTGGGCCAGCTGGGGTTTGCCGTAGAGATCCAGGCCGTAGTTGGTGGTGATCTGGCTGATCAGCACCAGTTCCTGCACCCCCTGGGCTGCCAGCTGCTGGGCCTCGGCCACGATGCTCTCGATGGTGCGGGAGCGCTGGTCGCCCCGCAGTTTGGGAATGATGCAGAAGGCGCAGCGGTAGTCACAGCCCTCGGCCACCTTCAGGTAGGCCACGGCCTCGGAGGTGGTGCGGTAGCGGGGCAGGTGCTCATCGCCCACGAAGGTGGGGTTGGCACTCACCTGGTTGACCCGCTCGCCGGCCTCCACCCGTTCCAGCACGCTGACGATGTGCTGGTAGTCGCCGGTGCCCACGATGGCCTTGGCTTCCGGCAGGGAGTCGAGCAGCTCCTCCTGGAAGTGCTGGGCCAGGCAGCCGGCAATGATCAGTTCCTTGCCCTGTTCGGCCAGCTCCACCAGGGTGCGCACCGATTCCTCCCGGGCGTCCTGGATGAAGCTGCAGGTGTTCACCACCACCACACTGGCCTCGCCCTCGTCGGCGCTCACGCCGTAGCCGGCCTGGGCCAGCAGGCCGAGCATGTGCTCGGTGTCCACGCGATTCTTCTCGCAGCCCAGGTGGGCGAAGGCCACGGTTGGTTTGGTCATGGGAAAGGGCCAGCCGACTGTCCACCCTATGGGGGCGTCTGTGGTGGCGGCCGAGCCTGTGGCTGCGAGAATCCACCCAGTGCAGCCGTTGCCGTGACCTCCACCCGCCTCAGCCAGCGACTCAGCTCGAACCGGCGCCGCAGCGACCCAGCCCGTCGCTGGGCCCGGGTGGCCATGGCCGTGCTCGCCACGATTGGGTTCATCGACACCGGTGCCATCACCTTGAAGCGCTGGGGCCTGCTGGGCCCCTTGAGCTGCCCGGGCGGTGCCGAAGGTTGCGACAAGGTGCTCAACAGCGCCTGGGGCAGTCTGTTCGGGCAGCCCCTGTCGCTGTTCGGCTGGTTGGCCTACGCCGTGGTGCTGGTGC
>JBIIQK010000095.1:0-6575 GCA_044342135.1 Cyanobium sp. | reverse complement strand
TTTCCGGCAGGGGAATGTTGGAGCGGTCCATCAACCGCAGGGTGATCGAGTAGAGGCCGGTGGTGGTGAGGATGCCGGCGAACAGGTCGTTGACCCCCAAGCGGGTGTGGATCAGGCCCGTCACCAATCCCGCCAGGCAACCAAACAGGATCGCCAGCCCCAGGGCCACGGGAACGGGCGCCCCCTGGCTGATCAGCACCGCCGCCGTGCCCCCACCGAGGGCAAAGGAGCCGTCCACGGTGAGATCAGGAAAGTTGAGGACGCGCAGCGTCAGATAGGTGCCTAGGGCTAGCCCGGCGTAGGCCAGACCCTGATCCGCGGCACCGAGCCAGAGGGAAAGCATCGCCGCATTGTGCCGTCCGCCCGCTCCCAGGCCTAGCCCAGGGGCGCCAAATCCTCGAACCGAAACACCTGACGGCCGGCCGGGGTGTCGCCGAAGGCCTCCGTCTCGACCACCCGCTCGCTCAGCACCCACGGGCCCACGCCAGCCAGGGGCACGAAGGTGTCGGTGAAGCGGCTGCGGCCGCCCTTGGCCTCACCCGTGGCGGGGTCGCTGTACTGGCTGGTGTAGCTGTGGCTGAGGTAGCCACTGCCGGTGTCCGTGGTGCTCTCGGTGAAGATCGTCACCACCGTGCCGTGGATGTGGCGGTGCACCATCGTCACCACATCGTCCTTGATGCGGTAGCGATCACCAGCGTTCTTGCCGCCCACGATCACCTCGGTGCCCACCCCATCGGTGTCGCCGGCGGTGAAGGTGTTCTCGCCGTGGGTCTGCTCGAAGCTGCGGCGCACCCGGTGGATGGCCACCTCCCACAGCTGGGAGGCCACGGCCTTGTGGATCGTCTCGTCGGCGATGCCCTCCACTGTGGCCTTGAGATCGGCGCCCACCGTGAAAGTGCCCTCAGCGCGCTGATCGGCTTCACCGGCCACCCCAGGCTGCTCCCACACCGCACGGCCCTTGTAGCCGCCGAAGCCCGGCTCCCAGGTGTAGCGATTGGCGTAGGCGGCGCGGAATGCAGCCGTGCAGTCGCTGCCGGGAACAAGCGAGGCTGGGGCTTGCGGGGTAGCGGGGGCAGCTGCGGTCACAGGATTGACGGATCAGAGGGACGGGCCTCGACCCTAGACACCCGGGACCTGACCAGGGCGAGCCAGGGACGTGGGCCGCAACCTTGCCGCACGGGGCCTGATGGCGTTGATCAGCAGGACTCTGCCGCTGTCTGCAGGCGTTACCAAAGGCCGCGAATCACCGGAGACGGGGCTGGTGATGCTGCTGGGGGCTTCGGGTTCACCGCTGGCACCAGGCCGCCTCCTCCTGGTGTCGAACCGCCAGGCACAACACCGCCGGGCACAACCCCTCCAGGCACGCTGCCGCCGCCTGATGGAATCGGTGCTGCTGGGGGCTTCGGGTTCACCGCTGGCACCAGGCCGCCTCCTCCTGGTGTCGAACCGCCAGGCACAACACCGCCCGAGCCACCCGGTGTTCGACCAGAGCCACCCGACGTTTCACCCTCGGCGCCGCCTGCAGGTTTCTTCTCGCCAGGGCCCAGGCCCTGGCCAGCTCCTTGACCCGGGCCGCTGCCATCACCGGGTCCGCCAGCTCCCTGCCCCACTCCTTCTGTGGTGTTTGCAGCACCTCCCGTGTTGGCTCCGCCGCCACCTCCCGATGCGCCCCCTTCAGAGGCGGCACCACCGGATCCCGCCGATCCTCCAGAAGGACTGCCTTCCCTGCCCTCCGGACTCTTCTCGCCAGGGCCCAGGCCCTGGCCAGCTCCTTGACCCGGGCCGCTGCCATCACCGGGTCCGCCAGCTCCCTGCCCCACTCCCTCTGTGGTGTTGATGTTCTGGGCCAGCAGCCATTGCGTAGCTGGCTGCTGAAGCAGGAGAGAAGCGTTCCGCGAATCAGCCTGGGATTCGGAGGCAACGACGGCGGGTGCCATCGCGGCAATCAGCAAACCAGTAGCAACTGAAGTGCCAATTTTTTCGTTTTTAGCCAATGAATAAGAACTACGCTGCTTAAAAACTAAATCGACAAATCAGCGAGCGAAACCGAATGAAATCAAAAGATTCGCTTGGCAGCACCGCAGGCGATCAAGCGCCATCTCAAGCCCGACCGCCAGGCAGCAGCTGAAGCATCAGCCATGGATGTCCTGCAGAGCATTCACCTCGATCGTCTGCTGCTGCAGGGCGGTGATCGCCTCCACAGCGGCCCGGGCGCCGGCCAGGGTGGTGACCGTGGGCACGGCGTAGTCGAGGGCGGCCCGGCGCAAATACTTGTCGTCAAAGGCGGCCTGACGGCCGATCGGCGTGTTGATGATCAGCTGGATCCGGGCCGAGCGGATTGCATCCTCGATGTTGGGTCGGCCCTCATGCACCTTGAGGATCGCTTCCACCGTGAGCCCGGCGGCCCGCAGCACCTCGGCGGTGCCGCTGGTGGCGATCAGGGCAAACCCCAAGCCCACCAGCCGCTGAGCCACGGGCACCAGGGCCGCCTTGTCGCGGTCGTGGGTGGAGAGGAACACCGTGCCCGTTGTGGGCAGGGCCTCATTGGCCGCCAGTTCGGCCTTGGCATAGGCCATGCCGGCGCTGGTGGCGATGCCCATCACCTCACCGGTGCTGCGCATCTCCGGACCCAGCAGGGTGTCGGAGCCCGGGAAGCGCTTGAAAGGCAACACCGCCTCCTTCACGGTCTGCAGGGGCGGGATCGGCTCGGCCGTGAGGCCCAGCTCCGCCAGGGTGCGGCCGGCCATCAGCTGGCTGGCCACCTTGGCCAGGGCCACGCCGGTGGCCTTGGCCACGAACGGCACCGTGCGCGAGGCGCGGGGATTGGCCTCAATGATGAACACCCGCTCACCCTCCTCCGGGTCGGTCTGCACCGCGAACTGCAGGTTGATCAGGCCGCGCACCCCCAGGGCCAGGGCCAGGGCCCGGCTCCAGGCACGGATTGTGGCCAGGGCTGCCTCGCTGAGGCTCACCGACGGCAGCCAGCAGGCCGAGTCGCCCGAGTGGATCCCCGCCGGCTCGATGTGCTCCATCACGCCGCCGATCACCACCTGCCCGTCGCGGTCACAGAGGG
Source organism: Cyanobium sp. (assembly GCA_044342135.1). GTDB lineage: Bacteria > Cyanobacteriota > Cyanobacteriia > PCC-6307 > Cyanobiaceae > Cyanobium_A. The sequence goes on along the minus strand of JBIIQK010000095.1, from coordinate 3,502 downwards.
CGTCCACATCCACTTCGATGGCGTTGTTGAGGTACTGGTCGATCAGCACCGGGTGGTCGGGCTCCACCTGCACCGCTTCCACCATGTAGCGGTTGAGCTCGGCTTCGTCGTACACCACTTCCATGGCCCGGCCGCCCAGCACGTAGCTGGGACGCACCACCACGGGATAGCCCACCCGCGCGGCCACGGCCCGGGCCTCCGCTTCGCTGCGGGCCAATCCGTTGCGGGGCTGGCGGATCTCGAGGCGACGCAGGATCGCCTCAAACTGCTCCCGGTCTTCGGCCGCATCGATCGATTCGGGCGAGGTGCCCCAGATGCGGGTGCCGGTGGCCAGCCCCTCGGGCGAGGCCAGCCAGCGCAGCAGCGGGATCGCCAGCTTGAGCGGCGTCTGGCCGCCGAACTGCACGATCACCCCCTCGGGCCGCTCCACCTCGATCACGTTGAGCACGTCTTCGAGGGTGAGGGGCTCGAAGTAGAGCCGGTCGCTGGTGTCGTAGTCGGTCGACACCGTTTCCGGATTGCTGTTCACCATCACGGTGGCAAAGCCTTCCGCCTGCAGGGCGAAGGAGGCGTGCACGCAGCAGTAGTCGAATTCGATGCCCTGGCCGATGCGGTTGGGACCGCCGCCCAGGATCATCACCTTGCGGCGGCTCTCGGGCTGCACCTCGTTTTCCGGCGGCACGATCTCCAGCGCACCGGTGGCGTTGAGCCGCTCCAGCGGCCGCTCGTAGGTGGAGTAGTGGTACGGGGTGCTGGAGGCGAACTCCGCCGCGCAGGTGTCGACGGTTTTGAACACGGCGTTAACGCTGAGGGCCTGGCGGTGCCGGCGCACCTCCAGCTCCTGGCTGCCGGTGGCCCAGGCGAGCTGGCGATCCGAAAAGCCCAGCTGCTTGAGCTCCAGCAGGGCAGATGCCTCGAGATCGGCCAGCTGACGGCCCCGCAGCAGCCCCTGCTCGGCCGCCAGGATCCGGCGCAGCTTGGCCAGGAACCAGGGATCGATCGCACTGAGCTGGTGGATCTCGTCGTCGCTGCGGCCGGCGAGCATCGCCGCGCGCACGGCAAAGATCCGCTCCGGGGTGGCGGTGCGCAGGGCGCGCTCCAGCTCGGTGGGCTCCCAGCTGGCATCGGACCGGTCGCAGCCCCAGCCGGCATGGCCCGTTTCCAAGGAGCGCAGCGCCTTTTGGAACGACTCCTCAAAACAGCGGCCGATCGCCATCGCCTCGCCCACCGACTTCATCGAAGTAGTGAGCACCGCCGGGCTGCCGCGGAATTTCTCGAAGGCGAAGCGGGGAATCTTCGTGACCACGTAGTCGATCGTGGGCTCGAAGCAGGCCGGCGTGGCGCCGGTGATGTCGTTGAGGATCTCGTCGAGGGTGTAGCCCACCGCCAGCCGGGCGGCGATCTTGGCGATCGGGAAGCCGGTGGCCTTGCTGGCCAGGGCCGAGCTGCGGCTCACCCGGGGGTTCATCTCGATCACCACCACATCGCCGTTGGCGGGGTTGATGGCGAACTGGATGTTGCTGCCGCCGGTGTCGACCCCGATCTCGCGGATGATCGCGATCGACTGGTCGCGCAGGCGCTGGTATTCCCGGTCGGTGAGGGTCTGGGCCGGGGCCACGGTGATCGAATCCCCGGTGTGCACCCCCATCGGATCGAGGTTCTCGATCGAGCACACGATCACCACGTTGTCAGCGGTGTCGCGCATCACCTCGAGCTCGAATTCCTTCCAGCCGAGCAGCGACTGCTCGATCAGGATCTGGGAGACGGGGCTGGCCTCCAGGCCGCTCTTGCAGAACGCCCGAAACTCCTCGGGGTTGTAGGCAATGCCGCCGCCACTGCCGCCCAGGGTGAAGGCGGGGCGAATGATCCGGGGGTAGCTGCCGATGGCGTCGCCCACCCGCTCCGCTTCCTCAGGGGTGTTGGCGATGCCGGAGGGACACACCGCCACACCGATCCGTTCCATCGCCTCCTTGAACAGGAGCCGGTCCTCCGCCTTCTGGATGGCCTCGAGATTGGCGCCGATCAGCTCCACCCCGTGCTTGGCCAGGGTGCCGTTCTCGGCCAGGGTCACTGCCAGGTTGAGGGCGGTCTGGCCGCCCATGGTGGGCAGCAGGGCATCGGGCTTCTCAATCTCGATCACCCGGGCCACCACCTCGGGGGTGAGCGGCTCGATGTAGGTGCGATCCGCCATGTCCGGATCGGTCATGATCGAGGCCGGGTTGGAATTCACCAACACCACCTCGAAGCCCTCGGCCCGCAGGGCCTTGCAGGCCTGGGTGCCGGAATAGTCGAATTCACAGGCCTGGCCGATCACGATCGGACCCGAGCCCAGCAGCAGGATGCGCCTGAGGTCCGTGCGGCGGGGCATGGGGGTGAGCTGGCCAAACCTGCCTAGCCTCTCACGCGCCCCTGGCCGGCTTTCTCCCCTGGAGCCCCCGTTCGGCAGGGGAGGGTGGAATCGCTAACGTGAATTCCAACGCGGCCCGCCACCCGATGAGCGAACTCCAGCGCCTGAAAGGGCTGCTGCCCCCGGAATTGCAGAGCTGGGTGTTTGTGGAAGCGGCCGCTTCGGTGGACCCGCCCCTGGTCACCATTGAGGAGATCGGCCGCGACGAGGTGGAGATCCAGGTGGATCTGGAGAAGTGGGACGGCTTGGCGCTCGACCACCGCAATCTGCTGTTCTGGCACGAAGTGGGCCGGATCCAGAACGACGCCGTGCCCCGGGACGGCTGGGAAATGGCGGCCCTGGCCATCGGCCTGGGCGGCGCCATCGGCGAGCTGTGGGTGCAGGACGGCCTGTTGCTGGTGATGGCGCTGGGTCTCTCGGGCTTTGCCGGCTACCGCCTCTACCTCAAGAACAACTCCGAGAAGCGGCTCCAGGACGCCATCGCCGCCGATGAGCGGGCCATCGACCTGGCCACCCGCTTCGGCTACACCCTGCCCAATGCCTACAAGAGCCTGGGCGGCGCCCTGAAGGAGCTGGTGGAGCAGACCCGCAAGAAGAAGAAACGCACCTTCTACGAAGACCGGCTGGAGGCGCTGCGCAAGAGTGCCGGTAAAGCCCGGGCCGAAATGGCCCAGCAGCAGGGCTCCCGCCAATCGGTCACCAGCGAAAATGTCTATGGCTGATTTCGACAGCGAAGCCTTGGCCCGGTTGGCGGCTGAGGCCTGTGACGATCGCAAGGCCGTCGACATCCGTCTGATCCGGGTGGATGAGGTGTCGTCCCTGGCCGACTGGTTTGTGATCTGCAGCGGCCTTTCGGACGTGCAAGTGCGCGCCATCGCCCGTTCGGTGGAAGACCAGATCGAGGAGACCACCGGCCGGTTGCCCCTGCGCCGGGAGGGCCAGAAAGAGGGCCGCTGGATGCTGCTCGACTACGGCGAAGTGATCGTGCACGTGCTCACCCCCAGCGAACGCACCTATTACGACCTCGAATCCTTCTGGGGCCACGGTGAACAGGTGCGCTTCGTAAGCTCAACTCCCGCCGTCACCCCCTGAGAT
>JBIIQK010000094.1:0-6594 GCA_044342135.1 Cyanobium sp. | reverse complement strand
CGCCGGGGAATACGTGCGGGGCCTGGGCACGGAAAACGACCCCGCCGACAGGCTGATCATCGAGGCGGTGGTGAAGCTGGCCAAGGGGCTCGGCACCCTGGTGGTGGCTGAGTTCGTGGGCGACCGGGAGACCCGTCAGGAACTGCTGGCGATGGGGGTTCGCCTCGGCCAGGGGGCCTTCCTCGGCCCTTCCCGCGACGTCGGCGAGATCGAAGACCTCCAGGCCCACACCGTTCAGCCAGTCGCCCAGACGGTCACATCGCCTACCGAAGCAGGGGGCACCGGGCTGGTGGGATAGGCCCCATGGCCCAACCCAACCCACCCCTGCTGGAGCGCGATGCGCTGGCCAGCCTCAACCAGCTGCGGGATGGCCCCGCGGCCGTGCGCCTGGCCAGCCACCTGCTGATCACCCTGGCGGGCGGCCTGGTGTGGGGCCAGGCGCCGTGGCCCCTGGGTCTCAAGCTGGCGGGTCTGCTGCTGTGTGGCATTGGCCTGGCCACCTGCTTCGCCCCCCTCCACGAGTGCTGCCATCGCACGGCCTTCCGCAACCGCCGCGTCAACGACGCCGTGGCCTGGATCGCCGGTCTACTGAGCTTCTACAACTCCACTTACTACCGGCGCTACCACCAGTGGCACCACCGCTACACCCACCAACCGGGCCTCGATCCCGAGCTGGAGGATCCCGTTCCCACCAACCCCTGGGCCTATCTCCGCGAGGTGAGCGGCTGGAACTGGTGGAGCGGTAAGTGGAGTGGCTACGCGCGGCTGCTCTGGGGAGACCTCAGCGCCCTGAGCTACCTGAGCCCTGAAGCCATTCCCCAGGTGCGTCGCTCCGTGCGGCTGCAGTTCGCCGTTTACGCCGTCCTGGCCCTGGCCTCCCTGGTGAGCGGCACCGGCTTTCTGTTCTGGTTCTGGCTGCTGCCCCTGGCGCTCGGTCAGCCCGTGCTGAGGGTTCTGCTGCTGGCGGAACACACGGGCTGCAGCTTCAGCAGCGACGGCACCGACAACACCCGCACCACCCTTACCCATCCGGCCGTGCGCTGGCTGATGTGGAACATGCCGTTCCACGCCGAACACCACCTTTACCCCTCCCTGCCCTTCCACGCCCTGCCCGCCGCCCACGGCCCCATCGCCCCGCACCTGCGCCACTGCGATCGGGGCTACCTGGCGGTGCACCGCCGTCTGCTGCGCAACCTGCCGGCTCTGGGCCTGCCGGCATGAGCGCCACCGCTGTCGCCCGTCGCGCCCAGCACGCCCTGGGCGACCTTCCCCTGGCCTGCGGCCGCACCCTGCCTGGGGCCCAGCTCACCTACCTGCAGATCGGTGAGCTGAATGCCGATCGCTCCAACCTGATCCTGGTGCCCACCTCCTATGGCGCCAGGCCCGAGGATCTGGCCTGGCTGGCGGGGCCGGTGCTGGATCCGGAGCGGTGGTGCATCGTCATCGCCGGCATGTTCGGCAACGGCGCCTCCAGCAGCCCCAGCCACGGGGCCATGGGCCTGGCCGAACAGGGCTGGGTGGTGAGCCACCGCGACAACGTCGCCACCCAACGGCGACTGCTGGCGGAGGTGTTCGGCGTCGAACGGCTCCCCCTGATCTATGGCTGGTCGATGGGCGCCCAGCAGGCCTACCAGTGGGCCGTCGATCACCCGGAGGCGGTGGAGCGGATCTGCTGCGTGTGCGGCAGCGCCCGCACCTCCCCCCACAACCGCCTGTTCTGCCTCAGCCTGCGCCAGGCCCTCACGGCCGATCGCCACTGGAATGGGGGGGGCTTCAACGCACCGCCGGAGCAGGGGCTGCGTACCTACGCCCTGATCTACGCCAGCTGGGCCGCCAGCCAGCCCTTCTTCCGCAGCCTCGCCGAAGCGGTCGAAGACCACGTGGAGCAGCAGTGGCTGCCCCACTACCAACGCCACGACCCGCGCGACCTAATCGCCATGCTCGACACCTGGCTGGCCCACGACGTGGCCTCCGGCGGCGACCTGGCCGCCAGCCTGGGCCGCATCCAAGCGCGCACCGCCGTGGTGGCCGGCAGCCACGACCTCTACTTCCCGGTCGACGACCTGGCCGCCGACAGCGCCGCCATCCCGGGAGCGGAGCTGCACGTGCTCCGCTCGGAACTCGGCCACCGGGCGGGCAACCCCCACAGCAGCCGGGCCGAGCAACAGGGCCTGCGCCACATCGTCGACACCCTCCTCCAGCAACCGTCCCATGTCTGATCTCGCCTCGCGGGTGCAGGAGCTGAACCTCCGGTTCCTGCTGATCTCCTTCACCGACCTGTTCGGCATCCAGCGGGCCAAACTCGTGCCGGCCTCGGCCGTGGCGGGCATGGCCCGCGATGGGGCCGGCTTCGCCGGCTTTGCGGCCTGGCTGGATCTCTCCCCCGCCGATGGCGACGTGATGGCGATCCCGGCGGCGGCCAGTCTCACGCCCCTGCCCTGGCAGCCGGAAGTGGGCTGGGTGGCGGCCGAGCTCCAGCTCAACGGCCAGCCGATGGAGCAATGCCCCCGCCGGCTGCTACGCCGCCAGCTGGAGCGGGCCGCCGAACGGGGGCTCGAGCTGCGCAGTGGCGTGGAGGCGGAGTTCTTTCTGCTCGATCCCGCTGGTGAGCGCATCGCCGATGGGGCCGATACCCAGGAGAAACCCTGCTACGACCAGCTGGCCCTGATGCGCCGCTACCCCCTGATCGCGCCACTGCTCGAGGCGATGGAGCAGCTGGGCTGGGGCCCCTACCAGGCCGATCACGAAGACGCCAACGGCCAGTTCGAGGTCAACTGGACCTACGCCGAGGCCCTCACCACCGCCGATCGCCATGCCTTCTTCAAGGTGATGGTGAAATCCCTGGCGGAGCAACAGGGGCTGCGGGCCAGCTTCATGCCCAAACCCTTTGCCGCCCTCACCGGCAACGGCTGCCACACCCACCTCTCGCTCTGGGGCGCTGCCGGCAGCGCCCACGCCGGCCAGAACCTCTTCCACGACCCCGGCGGTGAGCTGGGCCTCTCCGCCCTGGCCTATCACTTTCTCGGCGGCCTGCTGGCCCACGCCCCAGCCCTCAGCTGCCTCACCAACCCGACGGTGAACAGCTACCGCCGGCTGGCAGCCCCGCCCACCAGCTCGGGCGCCACCTGGAGCCCGGGCGGCATCAGCTACAGCGGCAACAATCGCACCCACATGGTGCGCATCCCCGACGACCAGCGCCTCGAGCTGCGCCTGCCCGATGGCGCTGCCCACCCCTACCTGCTCCAGGCGGCGATCCTGGCGGCGGGGCTCGACGGCATCGACCGCCAGCTCAACCCTGGCCCCCGCCACGACAACGACAACTACGCCGCCCCCCTGGCGGCCGATGCCTGTGGCCGGTTGCCCAACAGCCTCGGGGACGCCCTCGATGCCTTTGCCGCCGACACCGCCCTGCGTCAGGCGCTGGGCGAAGGCTTCTGCGGCGCCTACGAGCGGCTGCGGCGGCGCCAGTGGAACGAGCACCGCTCCGAGGTGACGCCCTGGGAGCGGCGCACCGGCCTGGACGGCTAGGGACGGGGGTTCAGAGCAGGTTGGCCGCCAGCTCGGCCAGCTCGCTGCGCTCACCCCGCAGCAGGGTCACATGGCCCGCCAGCTGCTGGCCCTTGAACCGCTCCACCAGCCAGGTGAGGCCGTTGCTCTCGGCATCCACATAGGGGTTGTCGATCTGGTAGGGGTCACCGGTGAGCACGATCTTGGTGCCCTCGCCCACCCGGGTCACGATCGTCTTCACCTCGTGGGGCGTGAGGTTCTGGGCCTCATCCACCACCATGAACTGGCGGGGAATCGAGCGGCCGCGGATGTAGCTGATCGCCTCCACCTCCAGCAGACCCATGCCCTTGAGGTCGGTCCAGTTGCTGCGCGGCCCCCGGTGGCTGCCGCCCCGGCCGCCCGCTCCAGAGCCGCCGCCCCGGGGAGCGCCGCGCCCCTCGTCCTCGCCGCTGCCGCCCAGCAGGAAGTCGAGGTTGTCGATGATCGGCTGCATCCAAGGGCCCATCTTCTCCTCGAGATCCCCGGGAAGGAAGCCGATCTCCTTGCCCAGGGAGATGACGGGGCGGGTCACCAGCAGGCGCTCATAGAGGCGCTCGTCGGCCACCTGGTGCAGGCCCGCCGCCAGGGCCAGCAGGGTCTTGCCGGTGCCGGCCTTGCCCACCAGGGTGATCAGCTGGATCTCCGGATCCAGCAGCAGATCGAGGGCAAAGGTCTGCTCCCGGTTGCGGGGCTGGATGCGGCCGAGCTTGGCCTTGGGGGCCCGCTGCAGGGGCTGCAGGGTGGCGGTGGCGGCGTTGAAGCGGGCCAGCAGGGTGTGGGCCGGCTGGGCCTGATCGATCAGGGTCACGCCTTCGTTGGCCTGCAGGGGACTCTCCACCGCCAGGCCCTCCACCTCAAGGCCTGGTGGCAGCTTGACCCGATCCATCTGCTCGGCACTCACCCAGAGCTCACAGAGGCCGGGATAGAGGTCGCCGATGTCGACCCGATCGCTTGTGTAGTCCTGGGCGTTGAGGCCCACGGCATCGGCCTTGATGCGCAGGTTGGTGTCCTTGGTGACCAGGATCACGGGGGGCTGGCTGCCCATCACCGCCTGCAGCCGCTGCTCCTCCAGGGCCACCGCAAGAATGTTGTTGTCGCCGTTGCCGGCCTTGAGCTCGGGGGGCAGCTGGCTGAGGGTTTCAGCCCTGCAGAACACCACCTTGAGCGTGCCCCCTAGCTCGCCGTTGGGCACCCCATCGGCCAGGTTGCCCTGGGCCCGCAGCGCATCCAGGAGTCGCGACACCTGGCGGGCATTGCGACCCTTCTCTGCGGGGTCGCGCTTGAAGCGGTCGATCTCCTCGACCACCTCAATCGGAATCAGGATGTTGTTGTCTTCAAACCGGGTCAGCGCCGCCGGATCGTGCAGCAGCACGTTCGTGTCGAGCACGAAGGTCTTGCGCATGCCCGGCACCGAAATCGCGACCGTTTGAAGCTAAGGCCGCAGGCCCCATTACGCTCCGGCGATTCTTGCCCGGTCGCAATTGGCTTCGACGCTTGCCGCCCTGTTTCTGCTGAAGCTCGTGCTGGTGCTGGCCCTGCTGCTGGGCCTCACCCTGCTGTGGCTGGAGCTGCGCCACCGGCTGCGGCCCGCGTCGCCGCTGCAGCTGCGGGCCGATGGCTTCCAGGTGGAGCGCTCTGCCACAGGCCTGGAGGTGACCGGCACGGTCACGATCAGCAACCCCCATCGCCGCATGGAGGTGATGGTGCCCGAGATTGTGCTGCGTCCCACCCTGCTGGGCCGGGGTGACCTGACCGGCGTCACGGTGAGCAGTCGGATCGAGGCTCTCCATCCGGATGAGGAATCCCGCCCCGATGGCTACTGGGCCGCGTACATCGTCAAGGGGCGCAAGAGCACCCGTGCCCGCATCCAGATCAGCCTGGCCGGCGCCCCGGGCCAGACCCTCGACCAGCTGCTCGACACCCTGTGGCTGGAGATCCTCTGGATCAACTACGGCCCCTTCGGCCGGCTGGAGCGCCGCGATGGGGTGCTGGTTCCCCTGCAGAAGCCCAGCCCCCAGGCCGCCGCAAGCGCCCGCTGGCGGGAGGGCGACCGCTGCCGGGTGCTGCCGGTGGGCACCCACCTGCTGGGGGTGCTGGACGATCCCGAATCCGTGCTGCGCCGTTACGCCGGCGAGCTGGTCCAGCCCGGTGACGTGCTGACCATCGGCGAAACCCCCCTGGCGGTGATGCAGGGCCGCTACCACCATCCGGCCACCGTGCAGCCCAGCGGCCTGGCCCGGCTGCTCTGCCGCGTGTTCCACCCCACCAGCTCCCTGGCCACCGCCTGCGGCCTGCAGAGCCTGATCGACGTCGTGGGGCCGGCACGGGTGCTGGGGGCCTGGCTCGTGGGCTTCGCCCTCAAGCTGGTGGGCAGCAAGGGCTGGTTCTACCGGCTGGCGGGCGATCAGGCCCGGCTGATCGACGACATCACCGGCACCACCCCTCCCTACGACCAGACGATTGTTCTAGGACCAGAACAGCCTGTCGCCTTTTGCGCCGGGATGGCCAGGGCCCTCGGTGTGGCGGTGGCGGTGGTGGATGTGAACGACCTGGGCCGGGTCAAGGTGCTGGCCTCCAGCCCCGGCTGCGATGAGGGCCTGCTGGAGCGGGCCCTGCGCCCCAACCCCGCCGGCAACGCCAACGAGCGCACCCCCCTGGTGCTGGTGCGGCCGGCCTGAACCCGGCCCCGCTGGCGCCGATAGAGTTGGGTCGACCCGGCAGCCGTCGCCACGCCCCATGCCCGGGATCCAGCCGCCGACCAGCTCCAGTCCCGGCCCCCAGTCGGGCCCGGCCCGCACCGATCCCGAGAGCTGGCGGCTGGAACCCCTGGCCGGTTGGCACCTGCCCCTGCTGAGCGACCCCGCCTTCCTGCCCCTGCAGGCGGTGCTGCAACGGGCCGTCTTGCTCGGGCTGCCGGAGCGGCTGATGCAGGCCCTGCTGGCGCGGCCCTCCCTGGCCCCCCAGGTGCTGGTGGCCCTCAGCGGTCAGACGCCGCTCGGGCTGATCGTGTGCCGCCGGTTGAACCGCAGCGGCAGCTGCTGGCAGATG
>JBIIQK010000004.1:0-21231 GCA_044342135.1 Cyanobium sp. | reverse complement strand
CGCCACCGGAGCTGGTGCAGGGCGTGCTGGCGGGCGGGGCCCCGGCCCTGCTGCGCAGCTCCGAGGGCCTGGAGGATCGGTTGGAGGCTGGCCGCAGCGATCTGGAGGAGCGGGGCTTCGGCCCCGGGGATTGCCTGGTGGGCATCGCCGCCGGCGGCACCACCCCCTACGTGCTGGGCGGCCTGGAGCATGCCCGCTCCATCGGCGCCCTGGCGATTGCCCTGGCCTGCGTGTCCGCCGACCAGGTGCCCATGCCCTGCGACATCGACATCCGCCTGCTCACGGGCCCGGAGCTGGTGGCCGGATCCACCCGCCTCAAGGCCGGCACGGCCACCAAGATGGCGCTCAACCTGCTCTCCACCGGCGTGATGGTGCGCTTGGGCAAGGTGCACGGCAACCGCATGGTGGATGTGGCCGTCACCAACGCCAAGCTCGAAGACCGGGCTCTACGGATCCTGCGGGACCTGGCGGGCGTGAACCGCGAGCGCGGCCATGCGCTGCTGCAACAGAGCGGCGGTTCGGTGAAATTGGCCCTGCTGATGGCCGCCTCCGGCATGGAGCTGACCGAGGCCCGTGCCCATCTCGCCCGCCATGGCCCCCGGCTGCGGGCGGCCCTGGAGGCCTGTGGCGCCCAGCTGCCTGGGCTGGCTCAGCCGCAGGGTCCCCAGTAGGGCGCCGTGAACAGGTCGACCTGGCGACGGGTGGCCGCGGGCACCTGATCCTTCGGGGTCATCAGGGCATGGCGCAGGGCGTGGTGGGCGCTGCTGGTGGGGCGCTGGGCCGCCACCCGCTCCGCCGCCACCCGCACGATCTGCTGGGCCAGGTTGGCGTTGGCGTGGAGGTTGGCAATCACCATCTCCACCGTCACCGACGCGTGCTCCTGGTGCCAGCAGTCGTAGTCGGTCACCATCGCCAGGGTGGCGTAGGCGATTTCCGCTTCCCGGGCCAGGCGCGCTTCGGTGTGGTTCGTCATGCCGATCACGCTGCAGCCCCAGGAGCGGTAGAGCTCCGATTCGGCCCGGGTCGAGAAGGCCGGACCCTCCATGCAGAGGTAGGTGCCCCCGCGGTGCAGCTGGCGCCCTTCGGGCATCAGGCTTTCACCCACGTCGGCCAGCAGGCGGCTCAGGGCTGGGCAGAAGGGGTCCGCGAAGGCCACGTGGGCCACCAGCCCGTTTCCAAAGAGGGTCAGCGGCCGCTGGTGGGTGCGGTCGATGAACTGATCGGGCACCACCATGTCGAGGGGCCGGCATGCCTCCTGCAGGGAGCCCACCGCCGAGAGGGAGAGGATCCAGCGCACTCCCAGGGAGCGCAGGGCCCAGAGGTTGGCCCGGTAGGGCACCTCGGTGGGGGTGTGGCTGTGATGGCGGCCGTGGCGGGCCAGAAACACCACCTCCAGATCGCCGATGCGTCCCAGGCGCAGGCTGTCGGACGGCGCGCCGTAGGGCGTGTCGATGGTCAGCTCCTGCACGTCCTCCAGCCCGTCCATGGCGTAGAGGCCGCTGCCCCCCAGGATCCCCAGCCGGGCCTGGCTCAGATCGATGCCGGGGGCGGAGTCGGGGGTGGTGCTGCTCATCGGCGAAGGGGGCTGGCGACGGGGCGTTGGGAGGGGTGGATCCGCTGGGATCGGACCCCATTCTCAACATGCGACTTCAGCCCAAGGCCCCCGCCAACCCCATACAGTCGCCCTTTACCTCCCGCGCCCGTGACCAAAGCCCTGATGGAGACCGATGCCGGCACCATCGAACTCGAGCTGTTCGAGGCCGATGCACCCAACACCGTGGCCAACTTCACCAAGCTCGCCAAGGAGGGCTTCTACGACGGCCTGGCCTTCCATCGCGTGATTCCGGGCTTCATGGCCCAGGGCGGCTGCCCCAACAGCCGTGAGGGCTCCCGTGGCATGGCCGGCACCGGTGGCCCGGGCTACCAGATCGACTGCGAAATCAACCGCCAGAAGCACCAGGCGGGCACCCTGGCCATGGCCCACGCCGGTAAGAACACCGGCGGCTCGCAGTTCTACATCTGCCACGAGGCCCAGCCCCACCTCGATGGGGTCCACACCGTGTTCGGTCACACCGGCAACATGGATGTGGTGCAGGCCCTCAAGAACGGCAGCCGCATCACCAAAGTCACCATCGTCGATTGAGTCACCCCTGACCCAGTCACCATCGTCGACTGAGTCAGCGCCAGACCAGAAAGGCCCCGGGTTGCACGGTCAGCAGGCTGCTCAACCCGGCTGCCTGCCGCGCCTTCAGCTCGGCCAGGGGCCGCTGCTCCGGCTCCAGATTGGCGCTGGGATGGCTGCTGCGCTGGGTGTCTGGCGCCAGCAGCAAACTCAGGCGGCTGGTCTGGGGCCAGCCGGCCATCAGGGCCAGCGCCGCGCCCACGGCGCCGACACCGCCACTGGCCTGGTCCAGCCCCCCCAGCACCACCGCCAGCTGCGGTTGGTTGAGCAGGGCCAGCAGGCGGGGATGGTCCTCCCGGTCAACCTGCAGGCCCTGGCCGCTGGCCCAGCTGGCCAGTTGCTCTAACTCGTCTCCTGCCGGCGTGCCGTGCCAGGCCAACACCGCCGTCGGTCCGCCGATCGGGCAGGACGGCCCATCCCCCATCAGGTGGCCAAGCTTGATGCGCTTGGTCTGCAGGTAGGCGGCGTTGTGGCTGCCCGCATCCATCACCAGCGGCACCCGGTCTTCCACCTGGAGCCCGTACCCCCCCAGTCCGGCAATCTTGCGCGGATTGTTGGTGATCAGCCGCAGCCGTTGCACCCCCAGGTCGCTGAGGATCTGGGCCCCCACGCCGTAGTTGCGCAGGTCGGCGGCGAAGCCAAGGCGCTCATTGGCCTCCACCGTGTCGAGGCCGGTGTCCTGCAGCGAATAGGCCTTGAGCTTGTTGATCAGGCCGATGCCGCGGCCCTCCTGACGCAGATACACCACCACCCCTTCCCCGGCCGCTTCGATCATGCGCAGGGCCGCCTCCAGCTGGGGGCGGCAGTCACAGCGCAGGGAGCCGAAGGCGTCGCCGGTGAGGCACTCGCTGTGCACCCGCACCAGCAGCGGTGCGCCGGCCCGCTCCGGGTGACCCTTGACGATGGCGACGTGCTCGCTGCCGTCCAGTTCGTTGCGGTAGCCGATGGCGCGGAAGTCACCGAAGGCGCTGGGCAGGGTGGCCTCCGCCTGGCGTCGCACGAAGCGTTCCGTGTCGAGCCGGTAGCGGATCAGATCGGCGATGTTGATCAGCCGCAAGCCGTGACGCTGGGCGTAGGCCGCCAGCTGGGGGAGCCGGGCCATGGAGCCATCGCTGTTCTGGATCTCGCAGATCACGCCGGCCGGGTAGAGGCCGGCCAGGCGGGCCAGGTCGACGGCCGCTTCGGTGTGGCCTGCCCGCTTGAGCACCCCGCCCTGCCGGGCCCGCAGCGGAAAAATGTGACCCGGCCGGCGCAGATCGGCCGGGCGGCTGGCCGGGTGGATGGCCACCTGGATGGTGCGGGCCCGGTCCTCGGCGGAGATGCCGGTGCTCACCCCGTTTTCCGGACCCGCATCCACGCTCACCGTGAAGGCGGTCTGGTTGCTGTCGGTGTTGCGATCCACCATCAGTGGCAGATCCAGGGCATCGAGCCGTTCGCCCTCCATCGCCAGGCAGATCAGGCCGCGGGCCTCGATGGCCATGAAATTGATCTGCTCGGGCGTGGCGAATTGGGCCGCGCAGATCAGATCGCCCTCGTTTTCCCGGTTTTCGTCGTCGACCACCACGATCGACTCGCCGTTGCGGATGGCCGCCAGGGCATCGGCAATCGAATCAAACCGGATGCCCGGCTCCTGGGAGGGGAGGGGTTGGTCGCGCAGGAGGGTCAACGGTGTGCGGGTGGGGCGTACGGCCCGGGCGCAATCATCCTTTATAAAGCCCGAGTCGATCGGCTTCCGGACCCCTGCCATGGCCAACAAGCGCGTTGCGGTGATCGGGGCCAGTGGCTACGGCGGTCTGCAGACCCTGCGGCTGCTGCACCAGCACCCGGCCCTAGAGGTCTCCTTTCTGGGAGGGGAGCGCAGCAGTGGCAAGCGTTGGAGCGAGCTGGTGCCGTTTCTACCGCTGGCTGGTGACCCGGTGGTGCAGACGCCGGACCCCGATGCGATTGCGGAGAAAGCCGATTTCGCGGTGTTGAGCCTGCCCAACGGCCTGGCGGCCCAGTTGGTGCCGCCCCTGCTCGAGCGGGGCGTGAGGGTGGTGGATCTCTCCGCCGATTACCGCTACAGCTCCCTCACCCAGTGGCAGGAGGTGTACGCCGCGGAGGCTCGCCAGGTGCCCCGCAGCGATGGCGACCTCTGCAGCGAAGCCGTCTATGGCCTGCCGGAATGGGAGGCGGAGGCGATCCGCCGGGCGCGCCTGGTGGCCGCCCCGGGGTGTTTCCCCACCGCCTCCCTGCTGGGTCTGCTGCCCTTCCTCAAGCAGGGGCTGATCGACACCAGCGGCATCGTGATCGACGCCAAGACCGGCACTTCCGGTGGGGGCCGGGCCGCGAAGGAGCACCTGCTGCTGGCCGAATGTTCCGAGGCGGTGGCCCCCTACGGCGTGGTGGGCCATCGCCACACCAGCGAGATCGAGCAGATGGCCGGTCGGGTGGCCGGTCGCGACATCCAACTGCAGTTCACTCCCCACCTGATCCCGATGGTGCGGGGGCTGCTGGCCACGGTCTACTGCCGTCTGCGGGACCCCGGCCTCACGGCGGAAGATTGCGCCACCCTGCTGGCGTCGGCCTACCGCCAGGCTCCCTGCGTTGAGGTGCTGCCGGTGGGGACCTACCCCTCCACGAAGTGGGTGCGCCAGACCAACCGGGCCCTCCTCTCCGTGCAGGTGGACGCCCGAACCGGTCAGTTGATCGTCATGGGTGCCATTGACAACCTGGTCAAGGGCCAGGCGGGTCAGGGGGTTCAGTGCCTCAACCTGATGGCGGGGCTGGAGCCCACGGCGGGTCTGCCCTTGCTGCCCTTCTATCCCTGAGCTCCCTCAGCCAGGGGCGCCAACCTGCTCGGCGGTGAGGGCGACGGCCTGGGGCAGGATGCGGTGCTCCTGCCGCTGGATGCGGGCGCTGAGGCTGGCGTGGTCGTCGCCAACCAGCACGGGGACCGCCGCCTGCACGAGGATGCGACCCGCATCCACCTCTTCGCACACCAGGTGGGCCGTGCAGCCGGTCAAGGTGACCCCCGCCGCCAGGGCCTGGCCCACCGCGTCGAGGCCGCGGAAGCTGGGCAGCAGGGACGGGTGAATGTTGAGCAGTCGCTCCGGATAAGCGCCGATCAGGATGGGGGTGACGACCCGCATCCAGCCCGCCATCACCACCAGATCCACGGCGGCGTTGCGGAAGGCCCCCACCAGGGCCTGATCGAGCTGCTCCCGGCTGGGCTGGCTCCGGTGGTCGTGCACCTGGCAGGGCACGCCCAGCCGCTCCGCCCGTTGCTGGGCCCCACAGCCCGGATTGTTCACCACCAGCAGGGCCACTTCGGCCCGCAGGCTGCCGCCCCGACAGGCCTGCACCAGGGCCTCGAAGTTGCTGCCCGAGCCGGAGGCCATCACCCCGAGCCGCAGGGGTCTGCCGGCTGGATGGCCGGGCGGTGGCCAGGGCCGATCCGGTGGCAATGGCCACTGGACGGAGGGCTCCCGATCGCTAGGGTCTGAAAAAGCGGGCATAGCGCCGTGTCCCACCTCTCCATCCTGCCAACCGTGCTGCGTGATGCCGAGGGGCTCGCGGCCAGCTTGAACGCCCTGGGCCATCCCCCCCTGTGGGGTGGCCAGCTCGAGGGTTTTGCCGGCGAGTCCCAGCCGGTTGTGCTTCAGGTTGCCCTGGCTGGTGGGCAGCGGCTGGGGTGGATGCGCCATGCGGATGGCTCGCTGGCGCTGGTTGGTGATCTGCAGCGGCTCAGCCGCTCCCAGTCCCTGCAGCGGCTGTTGGGGCGGATCACCAAGCGCTATGCCGCCGAGATGGCCCTCCGCCAGGCGTCCAGCCTTTTCCCAGGGGCCCAGGTGAGCGTGGTGGTCTGACGCCTCTTCGTGCCGGAATCAGACCGTGCCTGCGTTTCACCTGGATCTCACCGCCTGCCACCAGCATCTGGTGCGGGTGCGCCTCAGCCACACCCCCACCCGCTCCAACCTGGGCTTCAGCCTGCCGGGCTGGACGCCGGGCTCCTATCTGATCCGCGACTACGTCCGGCAGCTCGAGGGGCTCACGGTGGTGCAGGCGGGCCAGAGCCTGGAGCCCCGTCGTCTCACCCCAAGCCGCTGGCAACTGGAGCTTCCCAGCCAGGAGCCCCTGGAGATCCGCTATTCGCTGCTGGCGTGTGACCTCACCGTCCGCACCTGCCACCTCACCGGTGACCATGGCTTCCTGGCCTTGGCGGCGGTGCTGCTCGAACTCGATGGCGAGCGCTGGTCACCCCACGAACTCCAGCTCAGCCTTCCCCCTGACTGGCAGGCTTTTGTGCCCCTTCCGGCCGCCGATGGCTCCCTGCCCGGTGACGCGGCAGCCCCCGGCCAGCGCGCCTGGCTGGCCCAGACCTTTGACCAGCTGGTGGATACGCCGATCGAGGTGGGGCCCCACCGCAGTCACTCTTTCGAGGTGGCCGGCGTGCCCCACCGCTGGGTGACTTGGGGAACGGATCTGGCTGGTGCGGATCCGCTCGACAGCGATCCGCTCTGGCTGACCGACCTGGAGCAGGTGTGTTTGGCCTGCTGCCGGTTGATGGGGGTGGAGCAGCCTGCGGCGCCCCATTACCTGTTTGTTCTGCACCTCACCGACAGCGGCTACGGGGGGCTGGAGCACGACCTCAGCACCGTGTTGCAGTTCGGTCGCCGCGCCTGGGCCCGGCCGGAGGGCCGCCGCAAGTTGCTGCAGCTCGCGACCCACGAATACCTCCACCAGTGGAATGTGCGCCGGCTGCGGCCGCTCGAACTCACCCCCTACCGCTACGACCGGGCGGTGGTGGTGCCCACGCTGTGGTTTGCCGAGGGAATCACCAGCTATGTCGACCAGCTGCTGCCCCACAGCGCGGGCTGCTGCACCGAGGCGGAGGTGCTGGAGGACCTCGGCGCCGACCTGAGCCGCTATCTGCTCAGTTCTGGCCGTCAGGTGCAGAGCCTGCGGGCCAGCAGCGAGGAGGCCTGGGTGAAGCTGTACCAGCCCGATGCCCACTCCCCCAACAGCCAGATCAGCTACTACCTCAAGGGAGCGGTGTTGGCTCTGGTGCTGGATCTGCACCTGCGCCGTGCCGGCAGCGGCCTCCCCCGGGTGTTGCGCGAGCTCTGGGCCAGCCATGGCGCCGTGGGGCGGGGCTACCGGGAAGCTGACCTGATCGAGGCCTTCGCCCGCCAGGCCCCTGATCTGGCCGAGCAGTTACCCCGTTGGCTCGCCTCCTGCGACGACCCGCCCCTGCAGGCCTGCCTGGCTGACGTGGGGCTTCGCCTCCAGCCCAAGTTGGGCCGCACTCAGGAGCTGGGTTGCCGCCTGGAGGCCGGTGCGGGCGGAGTCACCCTGGCGCGGGTGGCCCGGGAGGGACCTGCCGTGCGGGCGGGCCTGGCAGTGGGCGATGAATGGATTGCCCTCAACGGCGTGCGGCTGCGCAGCGTTGACGATTGCATGGAGTTGTTTCGGCCGGAGGCTCCGCTGACCGCCCACCAGCTGCTGTTCTGCCGGGATGGACTGGTGCGGTCCACCACCCTTCTGCCCGAGCCTCCGTCAGTGGAGAGCTGGCAGCTCGAGATCGTGCCCGAAACCGCCGAGGCCACCGCCCACCAGCGCCGCCGCTGGCTCACGCTGCAGACGCCATGAGCACCTCCCCCCAACCCTGGTGGATCGCCGGAGCCGCCGGCGGGATGTTGGCCCTGGGTGCGGTGGGGTGGATGGCGCGGGACCTGTCGGCCGAGCCCTCGGCCGGCCACAAGCGCCCCTCCCTGTTTGAGCTGCTCGAGGAGGTGCGGCAGCCACCGGCCGCCCCGGAGCCTGGCCGCCGGGCTGCGCCGGGTCCGCCCGTTCAGCGCAACTGGCAGTCGCCCCTGCGGGCCAGTTGCACCATCACCGATCAAGGCCAGCGGCAGCGGCTGCACCGCCTGGTCAGCCAGGTGCAGACCTCCCCGGCCCGGGTGCAGATCC
Source organism: Cyanobium sp. (assembly GCA_044342135.1). Taxonomy (GTDB): domain Bacteria; phylum Cyanobacteriota; class Cyanobacteriia; order PCC-6307; family Cyanobiaceae; genus Cyanobium_A. The sequence goes on along the minus strand of JBIIQK010000004.1, from coordinate 13,097 downwards.
ACCCCACCAACTTTGGTGAGCGATTCACCCGCGATGCCTATGGCAATCCGATCGACCCCACTCCCCAGCTGGTGGTGTTGCACGAGACGGTGTACGGCATCGGCTCCGCCATCAACACCTTTCTCACCCCCCATCCCCGGGATGACGACCAGGTGAGTTACCACACCTTGATCGGGGGTGATGGCTCCGTCGTTCAGGTGCTCGATCCCGCCAAGCGGGCTTTTGGTGCGGGCAATTCGGCCTTCAACGGGCGCTGGGTGGTGACGAACGCCAAGGTGGGCGGCTCGGTCAACAATTTCGCCCTCCACGTCAGCCTCGAAACCCCCCTGGACGGGGAAGACGATGGCCCCGCCCACAGTGGCTATTCCCCGGCCCAGTACGACGCCCTGGCGGCCCTGATCGCCGGCTGGATGGAGCGTTACTCCATTCCTGCTGAGCACATCACCACCCACCGGGCCGTGGATTTGGGCGGCGAGCGGGCCGACCCCCGCAGCTTTCAGTGGTCGGCCCTGCAGCAGCGCCTGCAGAATCTCGGCCTGCTCTGCCGGCGCTAAAGCCGTTCAGATCAGGGGGCTGGGTGCCTGCTTCCGGTTGGAGTAGAGCAGGGCATGGAGCTCGGGATCCTGCATGGTGCGCAGAATCCTGCGCGGGTAGTCCAGTTTGCCGTTGTGGAGATAGGCCAGGGTGGCGAGGGCCTTCGCATCCCGTTGGCTGACGCTGGCCTGGAGCGGACGGGTCGGCAGGTTGAGTTCGCGGCTCAGCCGGGCAAATTTGCCCACCAGCAACACCACATTGCGCTCGGGATCCAGCAGCTGTTGACGCGCCTCGGTGATCTCCTGCTCCGAAGCATTGGGTTTGAGCAGGCCCTGGTGCACCATCTCGCCGAGGCCGAGTTGGGCGGGGCCATGGGTACTGAACAGGCCGGAGTGGGCCGCCAGGGGGAGATCTTCCCCGGGTTTGGCATGGCGCATCTCATCGAAGAGAACCGCCGCCACCAACAGGGGATTCACGCCCTGGCGATGGCTTTCCGCCAGGATCACCGGGCGCAGGTCTGAAATCCGGCCCAGCGTGTGGTTCCGCAGCGGCTCCAGTTGGTCGATGCCGTGGGTGAACAGCTGGGCGAGCCGGGGTTGGGGGCCGTGGACGCCGAAGCGGCGTTGCAGCTCCTGCAGCTCCGAGGCGGAAAACTGCAGGGGGTCATCCGCGGCCCGGTCGCCCGCGGCTGCGCTGATGCTGCCGCTCAGTCCCGGATCCAGCAGCAGCAGGGGATCCCGGGAGACCGCCGCGAACCGTCCCGTGTTCCAGGCGGACACGTTCAACGGAACCGTGGCAAGCAGGGCCAGGGCCAGGGTGCTCAAGCGCCTCTGCCCCACTGCGCGCTTGCCGCAGGCAAGCCAGCGCCGATAGCTGGGGCGGAGCGTCACAAACCCTTCATGATTAGAAATCGAGCTTAAAGAAAATTCCCGGTTTGTCGCCGTTCCATGGAGCGGTCCGGCGGCCGGCCCAAGGGCTGGTGTTGGTTTCGGGTCAGGCCTAAGTTCTGGGGGCGTGAGTGGCCAGAGCCGCGAGCCCATGCTTGCCAACTTTGATGGCTCCAGTGCCGAAACCCAGTGGCAGCGCTTCTGCGAGCTGCTCTGGTACCAAGAAGAGCTCGGCATCTGGCTCGATGTGAGCCGCATGGCGATCGGACAGGCCGATCTGGATGGCCTCGCTCCCCGCTTCGAACAGGCCTTTGCGGCCATGGCGGGCCTGGAAGCCGGGGCCATCGCCAACCCTGACGAACAGCGCCAGGTGGGTCATTACTGGCTGCGCACGCCAGACCTGGCTCCGGATGCCGCCATCTCCGCCCACATCTCGGCAGAGGTGGATCGGATCGAGGCTTTTGGCCGGTCCGTGCTCGATGGAAGCTTGCGCGCGCCCAACGGCCAAGCCTTCACCGACGTGCTCTGGATCGGGATTGGTGGGTCTGGTCTGGGCCCCCTGCTGATGGTGCGTGCCCTCCAGGACGAGGGGGTGGGGCTGCCTTTCCATTTTTTCGACAACGTCGATCCCAACGGCATGAGCCGGACCCTGGCGGCCCTGGACAGCCGCCTCAGCACCACCCTGGTGGTGGTGGTAAGCAAATCGGGTGGCACCCCGGAGCCCCACATCGGCATGGAGCAGGCCCAGGCCCGGCTGGAGGCCCGCGGTGGCCAGTGGGCCGGCCAGGCGGTCGCCGTCACCATGCTCGACAGCAAATTGGATCAGGTGGCCGTCGACGGCAACTGGCTCCGCCGTTTTGACATGTTCGATTGGGTGGGGGGGCGCACCAGCATCACCAGTGCGGTGGGCCTGCTGCCTGGGGCCCTGATCGGCGCCGATATCCGTGGTTTTCTCGCCGGTGCCTCCCAGATGGACGCGGTGACCCGGGTGGCCGACCTGCGCCGCAACCCTGCAGCCCTGATGGCGGCTTCCTGGTATGTGGCCGGTCACGGCCAGGGCCAGCGCGACATGGTCGTGCTCCCCTACCGCGACCGGCTGGAGGTGTTCAGCCGCTACCTCCAGCAATTGGTGATGGAGAGCCTGGGCAAGAAGCACGACCGCAATGGCGCTGTGGTGCACCAGGGCATCGCCGTGTACGGCAACAAGGGGTCCACCGACCAACACGCCTACGTGCAGCAGCTCCGCGATGGCGTTGACAACTTCTTTGTCACCTTTGTGGAGGCCCTGGAGGAGCCCAGCGACATCCCCCCCATCGGCGACGAAATCCCCGGTGATTTTCTCGATGGTTTTCTGCAGGGAACCCGTTCGGCCCTGATGGAGGGCGGCCGGCAGAGCCTCTCGATCACCCTGCGCCGCTTCGATGCCACGGCCCTCGGGGCCCTGATCGCCTTGTTTGAGCGGGCCGTCGGTCTCTATGCCGAACTGGTCAACGTCAACGCCTACGACCAACCCGGGGTCGAGGCCGGCAAGAAGGCGGCGGCCCAGATCCTGGCGCTCCAGGAGCAGTTGGAAACCCTGCTCAGTGATGGCCAGCCCCGCAGCCTCCAGGACCTGCAGCAGGCCCTCGGCACCGCCAGTCCGGAGTCGCTCTTCTGGATCCTGCGCCATCTCTGCGCCAACCCCCGCGGCTACCAGGCCAGGGGCGATTGGGCCCAGCCGGCGGCCATGCGGTTCGTCAAGGTCTGAAGTCTCCTTTGCCCGTGCCAACCCTTCCAGCTCCCGAGCAGGTCCTGCGGGAGGTGTTTGGCTACGGCGCGTTCCGAGGGCCGCAGCAGGAGATCGTCGGCCACGTGGTGGCAGGTGGCTCAGCCCTGGTGCTGATGCCCACCGGGGGAGGCAAGTCGCTCTGCTATCAGATCCCGGCCCTCTGCCGGCCCGGCACCGGGGTGGTGATCTCGCCCCTGATTGCCTTGATGCAGGACCAGGTGGACGCCCTGCTTCAGGCGGGTGTGCGGGCGGCAGCCCTCCATTCCGGTTGCTCGGCCGACGAGGCGGCTGCCACCTGGCGGGCTTTGAAGTCGGGTCAGCTCGATCTGCTCTATCTCTCGCCGGAGCGGCTGCTGTCGCCGGGCACCCTGGATCGCCTGGCGGGGGGAGCGATTGCCCTCTTCGCCATTGATGAAGCCCACTGCGTGTCGCAATGGGGCCACGATTTTCGTCCGGAGTATCTGCAGCTGGCGGTGCTGGCGGAACGGTTTGCCGGCGTTCCTCGCCTGGCCCTCACCGCGACTGCGGATCCGCGCACCCGGGAGGAGATCCGCTCCCGCTTGCAGTTGGAGCAGGGTCGGCTCTTTCTGGCCAGCTTCGATCGCCCCAACATCCGCTACCTCCTGCGCGACAAGGACGACGTGCGCCGGCAGCTGCTCGCTCTGTTGGCCGAGCATCCCGGCGAGGCCGGCATTGTGTACGCCCGCTCCCGCAGCCGGGTGGATCGGCTCTGCCGTGAGCTGCAGGGGGCGGGCTTCGACGCGGTGGCCTATCACGCGGGATTGGATGGCGCCGTGCGCCGGGCGGCCCTGGAGCGTTTCCGCCGCGAGAGCGGCGTGATTGTGGTGGCCACCATTGCCTTTGGCATGGGGATCGACAAACCAGACGTGCGCTTTGTGGCCCACGTGGATCTGCCCAAGAGCCTGGAGGCCTACTACCAGGAAACGGGCCGCGCCGGTCGTGATGGGCTGCCGGCCGTTGCCTGGATGGCCCACGGAGCGGGCGATGTGCCCCAGCTACGCCGTTTCATTGACGACTCCGACGCCGACCTCAGTCAGAAACGGATCGAGCACGGCAAGCTCGACGCCCTGATCGCCTTCACGGAAGCACCGGTCTGTCGCCGCCAGGTGCTGCTGGGCCAATTCGGGGAATCCCTGCTATCCCCCTGCGGGAACTGTGACCTCTGCCTGGAACCCTCGACGGCCCAGGACGTCACGGACGCTGCCCGGAAAGCGCTCTCTGCGGTCTTTCGCTGCGACAGCCGCTTCGGTGCCGCCCATCTCACCGATGTGTTGCTGGGCGCCGATACCGCCCGGATCCGGGAGCTGGGCCACAACAACCTGAGCGTGTATGGCATCGGCCAGGACCTCGACCGCGGCCAGTGGCGCAGCCTGTTTCGCCAGTTGCTGGCCCAGAACCTGCTTCGGGCCGATCCGGAGCGTTATGGGGCCCTGGCCTTCGGGGAAGACAGCCGCCTGAAGGCCCTGTTGCGGGGGGAGGAGCGGCTCGAGCTGCGCTTGCCCCCACCCCGCCGGGAACGCCGCAGGGAGGGTGCCGCAGCGCGGGGGGCATCAGTGGCGATGGATCCTGCCGATTCGCCGCTGTTGCAGCACCTCAAGGACTGGCGGCGGGACCAGGCCCGTCACCAGGGCGTGCCGCCCTACGTGGTGTTCCACGACCGCACCCTGGTGGATGTGGTGGCGAGGCGGCCCAGGGACCTCGAGGAGCTCGGCCAGATCAGCGGTGTGGGCCAGGCCAAGCTCGAGCGCTATGGCCCGGGCCTCCTCGACTGCTTGCTGGCCTTTGAGGCTCAGGGTTTGGGCAGCCGGCAGCCGAGCTGAATCACGCCCTGGTCGAGCAGGCGACCCAGGCGCAGGGCCGTGGCCTCTTCAACGCGGTTGAAGTCACCCTGGTGACGGGTGAGCCAGCTCAACTCGGCCGGGGCAATCACGCCGGTGCTGAGGGCTTCGAGAAACACGGTTCCAACGGACATGGTGGAGCGGTGCGGCTTGGCAGAAGTTTGCTGCGCCAAACCGCCAGTGACCGGAGCTCAGTGTTTCGTAACACCACGAACCTGGCGCCGATCAGCCGCGCAGCATCAGGGGATACAACCGGGCCCTTCATCCACCGTTACAATTAGATGAAGTTTTACAAAGGGTTCCACCCATGGCTGACTCCTCCTCCCGCTTCGGTTTCGTCGCTTTCGCTGAAACCTGGAATGGCCGCCTTGCCATGCTCGGCTTCGTGATCGGACTGGGTACCGAGCTGCTCACCGGTCAGGGCATCCTCGGCCAGATCGGCCTGGGCTGATCTCCCGGCTCAGAGCCACTGCATGCCCGGTGTCTCGAGCATTTCGGTGGTGGGCCAGGCTCCCAGGCCTGAGAGGGCTGCACCGAGCATGGCCCACACGCCTTTGCCGCTGGCCAAGTCCTGCTCGGCGGCCCACTCGGCTTCTTTCACCTGGGTTTCACTGAGGCCCAGGCTTTCGACCAACCGCCGATAGAGAGCCTTCTCCTGTGCATTGATTGGCGAGGTGTCCTCAGGCCGCTGGCTCACCCTCGCCATCATGTTGGCCAACTTCAAGGCTAGAACCCTGTCTTCCTCGCTGTCCAGGCGTCGGATGGCCTCCTCCAACACCGTGTCGTCCAGGCTCCAGGCGGCCAGTTGACGGGCAGCTTCCTCGGTGGGGCTGGCACCGTTGCTCCCCGAGAAGTACTGCGCGACCAGCTTCTCCAGCAGCCGTTTTTCGTCCGTCGACACATCCCCGTCAGCCCAGGCCACACAGCAGACGATCCGGAGCAGGTCGAGCTGGCGATCGCGTTCACGGGTCATGGCAGGTGCCGACGGTGGTGAGGTTGGTGGTGAGAGTCATTGTGGAGCCCATGGCCTGCGAATCACCCCCAGATGGGGGCAGACAGGGACGAAGGGCCCGTCGAAGATGGAGCAAAGGGCGAAGGGAGAGGCACCATGGCCAACGCCAACCCACGTGGAAGCGTCAGCTGCCTGGGACGGACCTGTCTCAAGTGGCAGGCCGATGGCGAGTTGACTCCCCTCGATCTGCGGTTGGTTCTCGAGCGCTTGGCCCTGGTCGATCAGGATGCAACGGTTCTGCTGGATCGAACCGTCGACGACTTGCCATGTCCCTCGATCAGTTGAAAGCCTTTCTGGGGCGGGTGCAGGATGACCCCTCGCTGCGCCAGGCCGTGCAGGCCGCAGCCACCGCCGACGATGTGGCCCAGATCGGCGGGGGACTGGGATACGAATTTTCCGGCGACGAGCTGCTGCGTCTCTCAGGCAAGAAGGTGGGTCGGGTCACGGTGACCAAGCAGGACCTCCCCGGCGAGTACAACTAGGCCCCCAGGGCCTGCACCAGGCTGCCGGCGTCGAAGCGTTCCAGCAGTTCTGCTCCGCCCAGACCATGGGTCCAGAGCTCCACATCGGCGTCGATGGGTGCCTGAAAGCACCAGTCTTCGAAAGGAAAAATCACCTTCTCCAGGAAGTAGGCCTCCGCCCCGATGCAGCGCAGAATCACCAGACGCTCACTGCTGTTGCGGTAGTGGCAGGTTTCCATCGCGCCGGACTGCAGGAGACCAGGTGACCCTGTGCCATGGCCTGCCGCGCTTCTGTGCCGGTGCACACCGTTTCCAGGATTGTCCCCAGCAGGGGGCAGCGTGTTGCAGGTCGTTCAAACGAAGCTAGGCGTCGCCAACGGATCGGCGGCCATGTCATCCACCACGTTCACCACCCAGCTTTCGATTGGAGAACTGGAAGCCAATTACTCCCTGTACTGCCAAGCCCTGCGAATCCTGGCCCGTGAGGGGGCAACGGTGGCGAAGGTGAAGCGCACCGTGTGCTGGAGCCGGCTGGAGACCCTCCACCAGTGTCTGCCCCGCCAGTACAAGGACCCCGAGATTCTCTATTTCCGGCTGTGCCGGGCCCAGCAGTCCGCTATCCCTGTCTGAGGCGGGCCCGGCCAAGGCGGCTGAGCCTGGCTAGAGAAGGGTCAGCGACGCTGTACCCATGACCTTGAACCGACCAGCCGTGGTGTGTGCGGCCGCCCTGCTGGGGCTGCTGGGGGCAGGCCCCCTGCTGGAGCAAGCCCAGGCCCGACCGCGGGCAGGAGGGGGCATCGGTGGACCCGCTTCCGGAGCGGGAGTCCGTCCCGGTGCAGGCTGGGGTGCTCCTGGGGCGGGAATGACCCGCGGGCCAGGCGTGGGTGCCCCAGGCGTGGGCGCTCCGGGAGCTGGCGTGCGCCCGGGGGTGGGCTGGGGCGCTCCTGGCGCCGGCCTGACCCGCGCCCCCGGCGTGTCTGCCTGGAATCCAGGCTGGGCGCGGCGCGGTTACTGGCCTTCTCGCACCTGGACCACTGGCTGGTATCGCCCCTACCCCGCCGCCTGGCCCTGGTGGCGCACCAGTTCGGTGGCCTGGGGTGTGACCGGACTGGCCACCGCGGCCGCCATCACCAGCGCCGTGGATGCGGCGGCTGATCAACAGTCGACTGTGATCGTTGTGCCCCAGACCAGCGTTCAGCTCGATTACGGCTCCATTCAGGCCCTGCCACCCAATGGTGTGCAGTTCTCCTATGGGGTTGCCGGCATGCCTTATGTCTCGGCAACCAGTGACTGCAAGCAGGGGCTGCTGAACGGCCAGCCCCCCACCACGGCTGACCAGGCCCAGGTGCTCAACGCCAGCTGCCAGATCGCCTACGGCTCTGTTTGAGGGTGACGGCCCCCTCCCTGCTTCGCATCCGGACGTTGGAGAAGGCCGATCTGCCGACGGTGATCGGCTGGGCGAGGGCCGAACGATTCGCTCCGGGTGTCGGGGATGTGGCCATCTATCGCCACACCGATCGCCAGGGCCTCTGGGTGGGTTGCCTCGGCGGCCGCCCGATCGGCTGTATCGCCGGAGTGCGGTACAACGCGGAGTATGGATTCATCGGCCTGTTCCTCGTGCAGCCCGATCAGCGGGGCAAGGGCTATGGCCGCCAGCTGTGGGCCCATGCTCTTGAGCACCTGAGCGGTCTGTCCTGCATCGGCATCGAAGCCGCGCCCGATCGGATCGCCGACTATGCCGGTTGGGGGTTTACAGCCGCTTCCCCAACCCGACGGTGGCAGAGGGTTGGCCCTGCTGGCGTGGGCTCCAGCGTGGAGGGGGGGACCGAGGGCTTGACGTTGATTGAGGGGGCGGCCATTCCGCAACGGGCCGTGCAGGCCTACGACGCCCTGCGGGAGCCCAGCCCCCGCCCCCACTTTCTGGCCGATTGGCTCGGCCATCCCGCCGGCACGGTGTTGGCCCTGCTCGACGGGAGTGGGGCCTGCCATGGCTTTGGCCGGATTCGACCCTGCCTGTTGCAGCCAGGGGAGGGTTGGCGCATCGGGCCCCTGCTGGCCGATAGCCCGGCCCTGGCTCAGCGGCTGATCACCACCCTGTTGGAGCGCCACCCTGGGGTTGTGCTGATGGATGCCCCGGGGGGCAATCCTCAGGCTGATCCCCTGCTGCAGAGCCTTGGCTTTGCGGTGGTGGGAGAAACCCTGCGGATGTATCGGGGGGTCGCTCCCAGCGTGTCCCTTGGGGACGTGTACGGCTTGGCTTGTCTGGAGCTGGGCTGAGAACGAAGGCGCCCCGCTCTCCTTTCAGCGTTCCAGCCTGCTCAGGAATCGGGATAGCGCAGGCGGATGGCGTTCACCTCTTCGGGGTGACGTTTCAGGGCAGACACACAGTCGGCGTCAATCTTGCCCAGTTGCACGAGCCGTTCGAGTTCGCCAATGGCGGCCTCCACCGTCCAGGGCTCCTTGTAGGGACGATGGGTGGTGAGGGCATCGAAGATATCGGCGACGGCAATGATTCGGGCCTCGAGGGGGATCTGATCCCGCATCAAACCTTTGGGATAACCCGTTCCATCCAGGCATTCATGGTGGCTGGCCACCACATTCACCATCATGGCGGAGTCCGGCAACTCGTTGAGTCCAAACTCGCCGATCAGCCGATCCAGCACGTCGATCCCCTTTTGAACGTGGGTCTCCATGATCTGGCGCTCCTCGGGATCGAGCCGTCCGGCTTTGAGCAGCACGCTGTCGGGGATGCCGATTTTGCCGATGTCATGCAGGGGGGCAAACAGGAATAGGTGCTCGATGAATTCATCGCTCAAGTGGTGACTGGTGGCCAGGTCCTTGGCAATCAGTCGGGCGTAATGGGCCATCCGTTCGAGATGGCTGCCTGTTTCGAAATCGCGAAGGTTGGCGAATTCCCGCGCGACCTGGGCAGAGGCCGTGATCGAGCGAACCACATTAAGTTCGCTCGAGATGGTCATGTTGATGAGCTTGGAGTACAGGGAAAGATTTCTCTGGACTTCCGGTGTGAAGGCCCCGGGCTCACGGGAGTCGTAGAAGATGAAGCCGATGAAATGATGGTGATCAAAGAGTGGAACGGTGAGGGAGGAGCGGTAGCCCTCTTTCAGCAGCCACACGGAGTGGAGTGAATTGCCATGAACGGCTGCGGGAATGTCATCCAAGACGCGACTCTTTCCCTGCTCGGCGAGGTTGCTCAGCGACCTGCTATCCGACAATCGAAATTCGTAGCCGCTGATGGCGACGCCTTCGCGGGTGCTGTTGACGAAGGTTTTGAGCAGGTCTTCCTGCTGCTCATAAAGCACACAGGCGATGCGATCGACGACGGGAAAGCTCTCCAGCAACTGGTCGTGGAGTTGTCTGAGACGAGCATTCAGCTGATCCCCCACCTCGCCAACCGTGAGTGCTTCCGTGTTGGGCTGATCAGGGGTCACGGTGATCATCGAGCCTCCCTAAATCCTAGGCGGGATGGCTGGACTGGTGATCCGACATGCTGGAGGTCTCCATGTTCGATGCGCCGTGCTGGCTGCTCTGGTGATTCTGTTGGTGATGGCGTTGGTGGCTGGAGGCCTGAATCCCGGTCGGGACGATCTGGCCTGGTTCATTCGGCTGCGCCGACCCCGCTGGCTGGTGTTTGAAGGGTGGATCCCGGCGATCTGGCTGGTGATCTACGCCTGTTTCCTCGTTTCAGCCTGGCTGGCCTGGCAGTCCTCCTGGAGTGGGCTGCTGATGGGCGGCTATCTGGTTCTTCTGTTGTTGGTGCAGAGCTATACCTTGCTGATCTGCCGCAGTCGCAGTCTGGGCAACGGCACGGCGATTGGGTTTGCGGGCTGGGTCTGGGGGATTGCCCTGACCATGGCGGTGCTGATGCAAAGCCCCCCTGCTGCGGCCCTGCTGGTGCCCTATCTGGTGTGGAGCCCGGTGGGCACCTGGGTCACCTGGCAGATGCGTCAACTCAACCGATGAGCACTGGATGTTCCCGTTGCCACGGATCTCGATTTAAAGACGTCGCTCCCGGGCGACGGCGAAGGCCGCCAGCAGCCCTCCGCCAAAGCCGCTGACGTGGCCAATCCAGCTGACGCCAGGCGGCGAGAAGATCGGCAGCAGGCTCGGCAGCACTCCCGCGTAGGTCACCAGAGCCAGGCCTGAGAGCAGGATCGACAGGGGGCGTCGTTCTAGCCAGCCGATCAGCAGGAGATAGCCCAGCAGGCCGTAGACCACCCCGGAGAGCCCGTGGCTGCCTATGGGCCAGAGCAGCCAGACCGGAATGGCCGTGGCGTACACGCCCAGCCACACCGCCAGATAGTCCCGACGGCCCCGCAGCAGCACCAGCCAGGAGAGGGGCAGGAAGGTGAGGGAATTGGCCAGCAGGTGGCCGAACCCACCGTGGCTGAACGGTGCGGTCAGCACGCCCAGGAACGATCCACCCGGGGTCATGGCCAGGTTCCAGCGGCCGCCGAACAGCAGCTGATCCACCAGTTCCTGGAGCCAGGGCACCACCAGGATCAGGGGCGGGATCAACAGGGTGCCACCGGCTCGGGCAATCCAGCGATCCAGGCGTTGGGGCAGGGATCCGGTCACGCGATCGGGGTGAAACTGCAGCGCAGCATGGCAAGGGCCTCATCCGGAAGGCCGAGAAAACGATCCAGCCAGGGGTCGCCGCTGGGGGGAACCATCGCTACGCCCACCAACAGCGCCCCACCGTCGTCATCCAGGGCCTGCCCCGCGCCGCCGTGGCGCCGGCCCTGGGCCACCCCGGTGGTCAGCTGGGTGTCGATCAGCAGATCGGGAGCTTGGTAGAGCCCGGCCATGCGGAAACGAAAGCGGGCCTGAAAGCGCAACGTCACCGCGCCCGTGGCGGGATCCAGGCTCCCCGCCAGGTGGGTGGCGGCGATGGTGATGGAGAGGCCAGGGGGCAAAGGTACCCCGAGCACCCGGGTGGTCCGCCAGGTGAGCGGAGGAATGGACAGGCCCTGGGCCGGGAACTGCAAGGCTTGCTCCGTGGCGCCGGCAGGGTCGCCCAGCTCACCGGTGCCGCCGCCGCCGCGGGCGTCGTAGTGGAAGCGCGGATAGGGACCGATGGCCAGGGCACAGTCTGCGCCGGTCTGGAGTTGGAGCCTGGCGGGGCCGGGACCGGCGTTCACGGGGGAGACCAATCAGTGGCCGCGGAGCTGGTCGAGCTCGCCGCGGCTGTGCAGCTCAGCCAGGGCGTCGTAGCCGCCGATGGCCACCCCGTCGATGAACAGCTGGGGCACGGGCTGGTCGCTGCTGGGTTCGATTTCGAGGAAGGGGATCCCCAGGGTGCGCAGCATCCGCAGCGCCCGCCGGGTGTAGGGACAACCCGGGAGCCCGCCGATCTCCACCCGGGGAGCTCCCCGCTGGGCACCCGTGGCGGCGGTGGGCTCGGCTTCGGTGAGCAGGCCCACGAGCAGATCGGCTCCCCGCAGCACCAGGGTGCCGTATTCGAGATGGCCGCCCCACACCTGGCACTGGCCATCGGAGAAGCTCAGGTGCAGATGCACGCCTTGCGGGGCCAGGGTTCCCTGCAGGGTGATGATTTCGAGCTCCCCGCTCAGCAGCGTTGGTGCGTCCTGGCCCGGGCAGGCGAAGGCCGCCTGGGACAGATTCCCCACCACGCTGAGCACAAATCCACCGGCGTTGTGGGCCACGGCCAGCTGCTCGAGGCTCCGGCGCACATCGCTGCCAGCATCGAGGTGGAGCGGCAGGGCGCGCATGGCGAAGCGGAAGCTCGCGGCAGGTTACGCCGGCCGACGCCGCTCACCAGGGCAGCACCTCGCCGTTGGCATGCCAGAAGGTTCCGGAGGTTTCCAGCGTGAGTGCATCGATGCGCTGCAGCAGCCCCTGAACCGCCTGCTCCGGGCTGATGCCCTGGGCATTGAAGTTGACCATGCGGGTCCGCACCAGCCCCGGGTGCAGGATCGCCACGGCGATGCCCCGGGGGCGCAGGTCAATCGCCAGGGATCGGCCAGCCATGTTGAGCGCCACCTTCGACATCCGGTAGCCGTAGGAGCCCCCGGAACTGTTGTCGTCGATCGAGCCCATGCGGCTGGTCATCAGAATCAGTTTGGAGCCTGGGTGGAGTTGGCCCAGGAGGGCCTGGGTGAGCCGCAGGGGAGCCAGGGCATTCACCTCAAACTGGCGGCGCACCCTGGCCGGATCCAGCGCGTCCAGGCTGGTGGATTCCAGGATTCCGGCGTTGTGGATCAGCCCATCGAGGGGGATTCCATCGAGCCGCGCCACCAAGTTGACGATCGACTCCTCCGCGGTGAGATCCATCCCGCTTTCGATGCGAACCCCCAGGGCCTCCAGCTCCACTGAGGATTGCCGGCAGGTGGCGATCACCTGCTCCCCTCGGGCCTGCAGCTGGCGGCAGTACTCCAGGCCGATGCCCCGGTTGGAGCCCGTGACGAGGAAGGTCTTCAAGGCAGACGTTGGTGTGGATGGGTTGTCTGGACCAGTCAAGGGTGCGGACCCGTTGTGAGGCCCCCCACGCTCAGCGGCGTCCGTTGACGATGACGGATGGGCCGCTGCCTGAGGCGG
>JBIIQK010000093.1:0-6601 GCA_044342135.1 Cyanobium sp. | reverse complement strand
TCGCTTTGGGCGGCTATGCGGTGGGCATGCATCTCCAGCTCAGTGCCCTGGCGCCAGGTGAGCTGCCCGAATTCTTCGGCCTCTATGGGGTGAAGGCCTTGCCAGCGTTTTGGCAGCCGTTCAGTTCACCCCTGTTCACGGGCCTCTGCATCTGGGTGCTCCCTGCCCTGGTGGCCGGCGTGCTGGGCTATCTCGTCTTCCGCAACCGCATCAAGGGGGTCTACTTCTCGATCCTCACTCAGGCCGCCCTGCTGGTGTTTTTCAACTTCTTCAATGGCCAGCAGAAACTGATCAACGGCACCAACGGGCTCAAAACCGATACGGCCCGCATTTTTGGGGAGCTGGTGGGGAGCGATGGGATGCAGCGGAGTCTGTTCTGGCTCACGCTGCTGCTGGTCGTGGCGGCCTGGGCCCTGTGTCGCTGGCTTACCCGGGGGCGCTTCGGTGATGCCCTGATCGCCATCCGCGACGACGAGCCGCGGCTGCGGTTCACCGGTTACAACCCCACCGCCTACAAGACCCTGGTGTTCGCCATCGCCGGCGCCATGGCCGGTATCAGTGGAGCCCTGTACACCGTGCAGTCGGGCATCGTGTCGCCCCAGTACATGGCGGTGCCCTTTTCGATCGAGATGGTGATCTGGGTGGCGGTGGGCGGCCGCGGCACCCTGATCGGCGCGGTGCTCGGTGCCGTTCTGATCAATTACGCGAAATCCCTGGTGAGTGAGCAACTGCCGGAAACCTGGCTGTTCATCCAGGGCGGTCTGTTCCTGCTGGTGGTCACCGCCCTGCCCGATGGCCTGGTGGGCTGGTGGCGCCAGGGCGGCCCCCGTCACATCCAGGCCATGGTGGGTTGGCCGCCCCTAGCACCCACCTATCCCGGTCTCGACCTCGACCCCGCCGTGCAGGCGGAACGCCAGGCCCTTAGCTCTCAGGCGTCCCCTGCCAAGGCTCCCCCTGCGTCCACCCCCGGAGGTGCCCCATGACCCCGTCTCCATCCAGCGCGGTGCTTGAACTGCGCCAGGTGAGCGTCAACTTCGATGGCTTCTGGGCCCTCAATGACCTCAACCTCAGCCTGGCTCCGGGTGAACTGCGCGCGGTGATCGGCCCGAACGGCGCGGGCAAAACCACCTTCCTCGATGTGATCACCGGCAAGGTGCGCCCCACCAAGGGGGATGTGGTGTTCCGGGGCCGGTCGCTCCTCGGCATCGCCGAGCACCGCATTGCCCGGCTCGGCATTGGCCGCAAGTTTCAGGCGCCCCGGGTCTACGAAAACCTCACGCCCCGCCGTAACCTGGAGCTGGCGGTGAAGGGCAGCCACGGGCCGCTCACCCTGCTGTTCGGGCGCCTGGACAGCCGCCAGCGCGACCGGGTGCAGCAGTTGCTGGCGCTGGTGGGCCTTGAGGCCCATGCCTCCCAGCGGGCGGGCAGCTTGTCCCACGGCCAGAAGCAGTGGCTCGAGATCGCCATGCTGCTGGCCCAGGATCCGGATCTGCTGCTGGTGGATGAGCCCGTGGCTGGCCTCTCCGAGGAGGAGACGGACCGCACCGGTGCCCTGCTGCGCAGCCTGGCCGGCGACCACACCGTGCTGGTGATCGAGCACGACATGGATTTCATCCGCGAGCTGGGCTGTCCGGTGACCGTGCTGCACGAGGGCCACGTGCTCTGTGAGGGCCCGATGGACGTGGTGCAGAACGATCCCCGCGTGATCGAGGTGTACCTCGGTGTCGAGGACGACGCATGATCTCTTCCCCCACCATGACTCCCCAATCCCATCCGCCCCAGGGCGAAGGCGGCCACCTGCTGAGTGTGCGCGGCCTCAACGTCTACTACGGGGAGAGCCATATTCTCCGCAACGTCGACCTCTCGATCGCGCCAGGCCAGATGGCCTGCCTGATCGGACTCAACGGCGTCGGCAAGACCACCCTGCTCAAGTCGATCATCGGCCTAGTGCCCCAGCGCACGGGGCGGATCGAGCTGGCGGGTAGCGATTGCGCGGGGCTGGCTCCCCACCGCCGCGCCCGGGCCGGCATCGGCTATGTGCCCCAGGGCCGGGAGATCATTCCCCAGCTCACCGTGCGCGAAAACCTGTTGCTGGGGCTCGAAGCCCTGCCGGGGGGGATGGCACGCCATCGCCACATCGATCCGGTGGTGTTCGAGCTGTTTCCGGTGCTGGAGAAGTTTCTGGCCCGCCGCGGGGGCGACCTCTCCGGGGGGCAGCAGCAGCAGCTGGCCATCGCCCGCGCCCTGCTGGGTAAGCCCCGCCTGCTGCTGCTCGATGAGCCCACCGAGGGCATCCAGCCCTCCGTGGTGCTCGACATCCAGCGGGCCGTGGGCCGCATCATCCGGGAGACCGGCATCAGCGTGCTGCTGGTGGAGCACCACGCCAGCTTCGTGCGTCAGGCCGACTGGTACTACGCCATGCAGAAGGGGGGTGTGGTGGCCAGTGGCGCCACGGCCGATCTGAGCAAGGAGATGATTCAGCGCTTCCTGAGCGTCTGAGCATCGGGGCGCCGGGCTGGGCTCCTGGCGGCTGGGCGGACGATGCGGTTGTCGCCACCCCGCTCCATGGCTAGGAGTGGGGTCTTCAGCACTTTGTTGACGTGTCCATCCGCTCCTCCTTGTTTGTTGGCTTCACGGGTGTCGCCCTGGCAGCCACCATGGCCCCTGTGCAGGCCCAGACCTGTCAGTTCCTGGCCCCGGTGGGCGGCAATGGCACCACCAACGTGATCACCAAAACGATCGGGCCGGGCAATCCCTTCGGCCGGCCCAACTGGAACACGGATTTCTTCGTGACCCAGCCCTACGGCAGCTACAAGTTCTTCTTCACCGCCGACTCCTCGGTGAGTGCCACCTATCCGATTCAGGGGTACCTGAAGTTCACCGATGGCTCCAGCCTGCAGGTGATCAACGAGTCGTTCGCTCCCCAGATGGGCACCGGTCGGATGTGGGGCCCCTTCCCCGCCATCCCCGGTAAAACGGTGAGCCAGCTCAACTTCAAGATCGGTGCCAGTGCCGATCAGGCCGCCACGGGCTTCACCTACCGGATCTCGACGATGGGTTGCAACTGAGCTCGAGCAGTTGTCGCCAGAACGTCTCTGGTGAGGCTGTCTCTGGTGAGAGCGTCTCCGGGTGGCTCGGGCTTAAACCGTCACCCAGAGACCTGCCCCCCAGGGGCTTATCTCCCACGTTACTGATTGGCCGGCAGCCCAGGCTGTTGATCAACCAGGCGGCCTCGCCGTTGCGCAGATCCTGCTGAGCGATCGGGGCCTCCGCCACCAGCCCCCGCTCCAGGGCCCGCTGCCGCATCACCCCCGGCAGGCAGCCGCTGTCCAGCGGTGGGGTGAGCCAGCGCCCGTCGCGGCACACCAGCAGGTTGGCGGTAGTGCCGCAGCAGAGGCCGCCGGCGGAGCTGGGCAGCAGGGCTTCGTCGGCGCCGGCCTCCAGGGCCTGGCGGCGGGCCTGGATCGAGGGCCCGTAGGCGAAGGTCTTGCAACGGCTCAGCAGGCTGGTGGCGCTGCGCTCCTCGGTGGGGCTGACGATCACCCGCAGCGGCTCAAAACACGGCTGGAGCGCACTGAGTTGCAGCCAGAAGCTCGGGGTGCTGCCCCCGGTGATGGCGATCCCGCGCCCGCCGCCGCCTGAGTTGCTGCCGGAGCCCCGGCTCCAGTTGAGCCGCAGGGCGCCGCTGGCGATGCCACTGCGAGCGATGGCCTCGGCAATCAGGGGCTGCACGATCGCCAGGCCTGGCGGGGTTGGCAGGGCCAGCAGGGCGGCCGAGCGCTGCCAGCGGGCCAGGTGCTCCTCCAGCAGCCAGGCCCGGCCGGCCTCCACCAGCACGGTTTCAAACAGGCCATCGGCCAGCAGCAGGCCCCGGTCGCTGATCGGCAGCTCCAGGGCGTCCGGCGCACCCCAGTGGCCCTGGCCCTCGGGGGTACCCAGCCAGGCGATCGCAGTGGCGGCCGGGGGAGGGGCGCTCATGCCAGGGCCTCCAGCAGGGGTTGCAGTTTCCAGCCCAGTTCTTCGGCTTCGTCGGTGGGGTCGGAGTCGGCCACGATGCCGCAACCGGCGTGGGCCCGTAGCCGCTGGCCGCGCAGCAGCAGCGAGCGGATCAGGATGCTGCTGTCGAAGCTGCCATCGCCGCCCAGCCGGAACAGGGAGCCGCAGTAGGGCCCGCGGGGCACCGGCTCTAGGCCATGCAGCCGCTGGCAGGCGCGGATCTTGGGGGCGCCGGTGATCGAACCCCCCGGCCAGCAGGCCCGCAGCAGGTCGATGGCGGTGAGCCCGGGCCGCAGCTGGCCCCGCACCACCGAGGTGAGGTGGTGCACCTGGCGGTAGCTCTCCAGGCCCACGAGCTGGGGCACCTGGATCGAGCCCGGCACACACACCCGGCCCAGGTCGTTGCGCAGCAGGTCGACGATCATCACGTTTTCGGCCCGGTCCTTGGGGCTGCAGACCAGGTCGGCGGCGGCATCCGCATCGGCCTCGGGGCTGGGATGGCGCGGCCGGGTGCCCTTGATCGGCCGGGTTTCCACCAGGCCGGTCCCATCCACTTTCTGAAACCGTTCCGGTGAGGCCGACAGCACCGCTTCGCCGGCGGCCCCGGCCCCGGCGATCGCCAGGCCGCCAAAGGGGGCGGCGCAGCTGTGGCGCAGGCGGCCGTAGAGCTCCAGGGGGTTGGCCGGAGCGGCGAGCTGGTGCTCGCAGCAGGTGGTGAGGTTGGCCTGGAACAGATCACCGGCGCCAATCCAGGCCAGCACCTGCTCCACCTGGCGGGCGAACTGGGCCGGGCTGGTGTGCCAGTGCCACTGGGTTGGGGGGATTGCCGGCCCCGTGCCGTTGGCATCCGCGACCGGGCTGAGACTCTCCAGCTGGGCCGCGAAGGCGGCAAGCCGCCGCGGATCCTGCCCTTCGAGCCACTGCTCCTGGGCCTGGTGGTCGATCACGAGCACCGGGTCGTGGCGGGCGGCCCAGAGCAGGGCCATGTCGCTGGCGTGCCAGTGGGAGGCGGGCTCCACCCAGGCCCCGGCTTCGTAGCTGAGCCAGCCCATCCAGTGGCCGCCGCCCGCGGCCAGCTCCGCCAGCACGGCGAAGGGATCCTCGGCACCGGGCTCGCCTGGCAGGCCGCGGCAGACGCGTTGCTCCAGCGGCGCCAGGCCCAGAACGCTCTGGCGGCCCTGGGGGCTGCCGTCGCCATCGAGCCACACCAGCCCAGCTGGGCCCAGGGCGGCGGCCAGGGCTTGCACCAGGGGCCAGGGCTCCCGCCAGGGCAGGGGGTGGCGCTGGCTCATGGGGCTGGGGGCTGGCTGGCCAGGTCGGGCCGGCCCGCTTCGATCAGGGCGGCATCGCGGATGCGGCAGCTGTCGCACACGCCGCAGGGCTGCGCGCCGCCGCTGTAGCAGCTCCAGGTGGCCGCAATCGGCACCTTCAGCCGCAGGGCTTCCTGCACGATCCGCGTTTTGCTCCAGTGCACCATCGGGGCCCAGAGCTGGGCGCCGTGGCCTTCGCGGCCGGCCTTGCTGGCCAGGTCGGCGAGGGTCTGGAAGGCGGCCAGGTAGTCGGGGCGGCAGTCGGGGTAGCCGGAGTAGTCGACGGCGTTCACCCCCAGCACCAGCCGCTCGGCGCCGCGGGCTTCGGCCAGGCTCAGCCCCAGGGCAATGAACACGGTGTTGCGCCCCGGCACGTAGGTGCTGGGAATCACGCCTGCCTCCACGCCGGCGCTGGGGATGGCCAGGGCCCCATCGGTGAGGGACGACCCGCCCCAGGCGGCCAGGTTGACGGCGATGGTGTGGTGCTCCTCGAGGCCCAGGGCGGCGGCCACGCTGGCGGCGGCTTCGAGCTCACGGCGGTGGCGCTGGCCGTAGTCGAACGACAACCCGATCACCCGGTGGCCTGCTTCACGCGCCAGGGCGGCGGCGGTGGCGGAATCCAGCCCGCCGGAGAGCAGGGCGATGGTGAGGGGCTGGGCGGACACGGAGGGGCCGGGGCGGTGCAGCGCAGACCTCCAGGCTGGCAGATGGCTGACGCCTGGGGGGAGCCCGGTCAGACTGCAACCACCCAAACCCGTTCGTTCCCCGTTCCGCCATGTCCCTGCGCGTTTCCCTGGGCTGTGGTGTGGCGGCCGTGCTGGCTGCCCTGGTGCCCGCGGCCTTGGTGCCGTCAGCTCTGGTCCAGCCGGCTGGGGCGATTCCCCGGCTCGACCTCTCGGGCTACCCCAAGCCGGCGGTGGGTGATCGCCGCTGGGTGATCCAGCTGCCGGGGGTGCTGCTTCCCTCCACGGATGCGTCGATGTCGACCAACCCCGCCGACTGGCGGGTGCAGCTGATCGTGGGCCAGATGGCAGAGGTGGATTGCAACCGTCAGGTGTTTGGCGGCAAGCTCCGCCCCGTCAAACCCGCCCAGCAGGGAGGCCCGGTGATCTACCGGGTCACGGATGTGGGAGCTCTGGCGTCCACCCGCATGGCCTGTCCGCCGGAGCAGCCCCGCCGCCGCGCCTTCGTGCCGATGGCGGGCAAGGCGTTCGTGGTGCCCTACAACGCCAGCCGCCCGATTGTGGTGGATGCTCCCCGCCCCCTGGAGCTGCGCTGGCGGCTGTGGAAGGCCG
>JBIIQK010000092.1:0-6613 GCA_044342135.1 Cyanobium sp. | reverse complement strand
GCTGCGCATCCGCCGGCTGGTCCTGGGGCCGTTCCGCTCAGCCCTCAACCCGATCGGGCTGATGGGAGCTGACTTTGTCGCCTCCCAGGTGCTGGCCCAGGCCCGGCTGGGCTGCAACCTGATCATCGTCACGCCCAACCCGCTCACCTACGTGCTGATGCCGCTCCATACCCTGGGGAGATGGGTCTATTTCCGTGCCCTGACCCGGCGTTAAAAATCCCGGTCGGTGAGGATCTCGCAACCATCACTGGTGACGGCAATGGTGTGCTCCCACTGGGCTGACCAGCTGCCATCGACGGTGACCACGGTCCAGCGATCCTTGAGGGTGCGGCAGGCCTTGCTGCCGGCATTGAGGATCGGCTCCACCGCCAGGGTCATGCCCGCCCGCAGCTTCATATTGGGCAGATCCCGGGTGCGGAAGTTGAACACCGAGGGCTCCTCGTGCAGGTTCCGCCCCACACCGTGGCCGGTGTAGTCCTCCACCACCGCAAACCCATGGGCCTCCACGTGGTCCTGAACGGCGCCGGCGATGTCGAGCAGGGTGTTGCCCGCCTTGATCTGGCCCAGGCCCTTCATCAGGGATTCCTGGGCGACCCGGCAGAGGGTCTGGGCCTCTTCGGTGGCGCCTTCGCCCACGCACAGGCTCACGCAGCTGTCGCCGTGGTAGCCATCGAAATAGGCACCCGTATCGATCTTCACCAGGTCGCCCGCCTGGATCACCCGCTTGCTGCTGGGGATGCCGTGCACCACCTCGTTGTTGATTGAGGCGCAAATGCTGGCGGGAAAGCCGTGGTACCCCTTGAAGCTGGGGGTGGCCCCCATCTCGCGGATGCGCTTCTCGGCATGGCGATCGAGGTCGCCGGTGGTCATGCCGGGGGCGGCCATCTCCAGGAGCTCCCGCAACACCGTGGCCACGATGCGGCTGGCCTGGCGCATGGTGTCGATCTCGCGGGCGCTCTTGATCTCCACCCCGCGACGACTCTTCTGGATGCGCGGACCGGTTTCAATCGCGGTAGCGGCAGCGGCGCCCGCGGGTGCCTTGGTACTGGCCAGCAGATCGGCAAACAGATTCATGCTGGTGGCGCCGGCAGCGTTGGAAACGGCAGAACGTCAAACTACCAACGGGAGCGGAACGGCGTGGGCAGGCCGTTGGGGGCTGCACCCACTGGGGGTGTCACCTGAGCCGGTACACTGGCTGTTTGGCCAGGCGTCGCGGAGCTGAGATGGCAACGGAGTCCACAGAGAATCAAGCCGTGAACTCGGCAGAGGCGGAGGGCGACACCGCTGCAGCGGCGACCGCCGTGCAGGAGAAGCCCGCTGCGGCGAAAGCCGGCGCAACCAAGGCCACCACCGGCAAACTCAGCGCCCAGGACCTGATCCGTGCGTTCGAGGCGGAGCAACTCAAGGACGAGCTTCCCGAGATCTACGTGGGCGACACCGTCAAGGTGGGAGTCCGGATCCGCGAGGGCAACAAGGAGCGCATCCAGCCCTACGAGGGCGTGGTGATTGCCAAACGCCACGGCGGCCTCAACGAGACCATCACCGTGCGGCGCATCTTCCAGGGCATCGGCGTGGAGCGGGTCTTCATGCTGCACAGTCCCCAGGTGGCTTCCGTGAAAGTGGAGCGCCGCGGTAAGGTGCGTCGGGCGAAGCTCTTCTACCTGCGCGACCGGGTGGGTAAAGCCACGCGGGTCAAGCAGCGCTTCGATCGCTGAGGTCTCCACCGCGTCAGCACACGCTCTCGAGATGCTTTCTTTTGAAAGCCCATTTCGAGAGCGTTGGTCCGACGCACTGATCTCATGTTTACGGGGGCATCGGCCTTGCGCCGTTAGTTCAGTTGGTAGAACGCAGGTCTCCAAAACCTGATGTCGGGGGTTCAAGTCCTCCACGGCGCGTTCGATGCCCCAACTTGCAGTTTCCTGGTTCCGAGGATGGAGTTGGATCTACAACCCGGGGATGTGGTCAAAGTGCTCGAATCCGCAGCTCTGGGCTGGGTTCGGGCACGGGTGATCCGGGTCAAATCGGGTGGCCGGGTGGTCGTTCAGAGCGACCAAGGCCGTGAGTTCACGGCCCGGGGAAATCAGGTGCGGCTGATTGAGCCGGCAGGATTTCGCCCCTGAATCGCCTGAGGTCGCTTTCGCGGCCTTGCAGTTCCGTATGGAATGGCCAGTCCTATTCCAGCCGGTGCGATCCACACCAATTCAAGACACACCAATTGGTTGACGACCGGACCGGCGATCACGGATACTTTTGAAGTCGCAGCAGCGACACAGATTGCCCCAAAAGGCAGACTGGGACTGTAGTTCAATCGGTTAGAGCACCGCCCTGTCACGGCGGAAGTTGCGGGTTCGAGCCCCGTCAGTCCCGTTCCAGTTCAAACAGGAGACATCCCGGTGGGTGCTGCACAGTCCTCACGCCCCGTGCGCGTGCGCCTGGCCCCCAGTCCCACGGGAACCCTGCACATCGGCACCGCCCGCACGGCAGTGTTCAACTGGTTGTTCGCCCGGCGCCAGGGCGGTGAGTTTTTGCTGCGGATCGAGGACACCGATCGGGAGCGCAGCAAGCCCGAATACACGGCCAACATCCTCGAGGGCCTGGCCTGGCTTGGGCTGCACTGGGACGGCGAGCCGGTGATTCAGAGCGCCCGCATCGGCGAGCATCGGGCGGCGATCCAGCAGCTGCTCGACTCCGGCCGGGCCTATCGCTGCTTCGCCACCGAAGCGGAACTCACGGCCATGCGCGACCAGCAGGCCGCCAGCAAACAGGCCCCCCGCTACGACAACCGTCACCGCGAGCTCAGCGCCGAGCAGCAGCAGGCCTTCATCGCCGAGGGGCGTGAGGCCACCGTGCGCTTCAAGATCGACGACACCGCCACCATCACCTGGTGTGACCTGGTGCGGGGGGAGATGCGCTGGAGCGGCAGCGACCTGGGCGGCGACATGGTGATCGCCCGGCGCGCCCCAGCCGACCAGATCGGCGATCCCCTCTACAACCTGGTGGTGGTGGTGGACGACATCGCCATGGCAATCAGCCACGTGATCCGCGGCGAAGACCACATCGCCAACACCGCCAAGCAGTTGCTGCTGTATCAGGCCCTAGGCGCCGAGCCGCCGATCTTTGCCCATACCCCCCTGATCCTCAACCAGGAGGGCAAGAAGCTCTCCAAGCGCGATGGCGTCACCTCGGTGAGCGACTTCCAGGCCATGGGCTACACCCCCGAGGCCCTGGCCAACTACATGACCCTGCTGGGCTGGTCGCCACCGGAGGGCATGGGCGAGCGCTTCACCCTGGCGGAAGCGGCGGCGGTGTTCGACTTCGAGCGCGTCAACCGGGCCGGCGCCCGCTTCGACTGGGACAAGCTCAACTGGCTCAATGGCCAGGTGCTGCATGAGCTCGGGGCTGACGCCCTGCGCCAGCAGCTGCTGCCCCTGTGGGCCGCCCAGGGCTGGGGCACCGAACCCGGCACGACCAGCGCCGACGCCACCTGGCAGAGCGACCTCTGCAGCCTGATCGGGCCGTCGCTGAGCCTGTTGGCCGACGGGGTGGAGCAGGCCAGGCCCTTCTTCACCACCCCGGAGCTGCAGGAGGCCGCCGCGGCCCAGCTCGCCAGCGAAGGGGCCCGCCCGGCCCTCGCCGCCCTGCTGGAGCGCCTGCCCGATCCGGCCACCAGCGAGCCGCTGCAGGCCGACCAGGCCCAGACCCTGCTCACCGAGGCGGCAGCGGCTGCCGGGGTGAAAAAAGGGGTGATCATGAAAAGCCTGCGGGCCGCCCTGCTCGGCAGCCTCCAGGGACCCGACCTACTGGCCACCTGGCTGCTGCTCCACCGCAGCGGCGCCGATCGCGCCCGCATCAGCGACTGCCTCTGAACCAGAGGCCTCTGAGCCAGGTTCTGGCGCCTCCGGCTCCACCAAGCCCAGCCAACGGGCCAGGGGCCCGGCGCTGAGGCCCTGGAGCCCCACGGTGAGCAGGATGGTGAGGAACACCAGGCCCTGCAGCCGGCCGGCTCCCGCCACCCCGGCCTGTTCCAGGCGGATGGCAAACAGGCTGGCCACGGCGGCCGTCACGATGCCGCGGGGCGCCAGCCAGCTCATCAGGGCCCGCTGGGGCAGGCTGAAGCCCAGCCCCCAGGTGGCCAGGCCAATGGCCACGGGGCGCACCACCAGCATCAACACCAGCACACAGGCCACCCCACCCCAACCCAGGGGGCTGAGTTCGGCCCAGCTCACATCGGCCGCCAACAGGGGGAACAGCATGGTGATCGCCAGCTGGGCCAGCTGGCGGATCAGGTCGTCGAGCTCGGCCGCATTGGTGTCGGGCCGGCGCCCCACCACCACCCCGGCCGCCACGGCCGCCGGCAGCCCCGATTCCGGCAACAGCAGCTCACAGCCGCTGAACATCAGAAACAGGGTGCCCACCGTGAGCTGCAACCGCAGGGCACCGGCCGACTGGGCGGGAATGCGGCGCAGGGCCTCGGCGAGCAACCAGCCGCAGGCCGCCCCGATCGCCACCCCACCGCCGAGCCGTTGCAACAGCCCCAGGGCCACGTCGCGCCAGCCATGCAGGTCGCCCAGCACCAGCTCCAATAGCAGCAGGGCCAGCACGGCCCCGATCGGCTCGAGAATCAGCCCCTCGCCTTCGAGCACCTCGCCCAGGGGCGGCGACAAACGGATCTGGCGCACCAGCGGATTCACCACCGTGGGGCCGGTGGCCAGCACGATGGCGCTGAACACGGCCGCCAGGGGCCAGTTAAGCCCCGCCAGGGTATGGGCCACCACGAGGCCGGCACCGAGGGCGAGCCCCAGGCGCACCAGCACGATGCGCAACACCGCCTGCTGGGTGGCATCGCCCGGCAGCCGCAAGTTGATGCCGCCGTCAAACAGCACCAGGCTCACCAGCAAGCCCACCACCGTGCCCAGGCCCACACCCAGGTCGAGGGGCTCCACAAAACCAAAGCCGGCACGCCCGATCACCAGGCCGGCGCTGAGCAGCAGCACCACTCCGGGCAGGCCGCTCAGCCAGGCCAGGGCCTGGGCCACAGCCCCGGCAAAAACGGTGACGCCCCAGAGCAGACCCAGCCGCTCAGGCGTCATTCATCCAGGGCGTTGAACTTGGGTTCCACGTGGATGCCGATCACGCCGCTGGGCCGCACCACCAGGTATTCCCCCTCCAGGTCGCCGATCGGCACGTTCACGAAGGTGTCGGGAGCTGAGGCGGTGAGCACGCCGCCGTACCACTGCTGGAAGGCCTCCAGGGTCTGGAAGTTGACGGTTTCGGTCTGGCCACCGCTCATGTGCAGGTGAACGGCGTAGCGGCGGGGGATGCGGGACATGGCAGCGGGGCGGCAGGCTGGGCGGGAGTGCCCACAGGATGCCCCAGGGCCACTGGGTTGTGCCAGGCCAGGGGCTGGAGCGCAACAGTGCCGGCCACATAGAGGGGATGGCGGGGATGGCCGGAAGCCGTCAGCCCCAGGGCTCCCAGGGGGCGGCCCCCCAGCAGGGCCCCCACGGCCCGGTGCCGATCGCGCCAGGCGCCCTGGTTGCCCCAGCCCAGCCAGAGGGTGGCCTCGGGCTGGGCCGCCAGGCGCCTCCGGATCCAGGCATCGGTGTCGGCGCCCACCGGATCGGCAACGCGCCGCAGCACCGCCGGCGAGGGGCTGATGCGGGCAAACAGGTTGAGCACCTCCAGGCTGCCGTAGCCCCAGCGGCGAGCAAAGCCCAGCAGCCGCCGCAGGGTGGGGTCGTCGCGCTGGCCATCGGCCCGCGAGGGATTGAGGCCGATAAAGATCAGCCGCGGCGCCGCCGGATCCCACAGCCGCTCCAGCCACCAGCGGTAGTGACCGCAGGGGCTGAACGCCGCTGCCGGCGAGGTCACCAAGACCGGATCCATCACAGCTCCTAATCTGGGCCCATGGCAAGTCTGGCCGCCATTCGCGCAGCACGCCGCCAGGAGCGGCTCTCAGCCCTGCGCCAGGGAGCAGCCAGCGCAGCGGCCGCCTGGCCAGACGCGGAAGTGTGGCTGTTCGGTTCTCTGGCCCGCGGGGATTGGGATGCCTATTCCGACGTCGACCTGCTGGCCATTGCCCCCAGCCAGATGGACGCCGATGCCTTGGCGGATGCCCTACTTGAGGCACGGTTGGGCGACGACGTGCTGGCCCTGACCCATGAGCAGTGGCAGCAACGCCGCAATGGCGATGATCCCTACTGGCGCGCGATTGGCCGTGACGCCCTGCGCCTGGATATGCCATGACGCCGCGCACGGACGCCTGGATCCGGCAGGCCCAGAACGATCTAGAGGCCGCGCGCTGCATGGCAGAACAGAGTTTTCACGCCCAGGCCTGTTATCTGGCCGGACAGGCCGCGGAAAAAGCACTCAAGGCCCTGCTGGTGGCTGCAGGCATGACCCCGCCCTACAGCCATTCGCTGGAGCGACTGGTGGAGATGCTGCACCAGCAGGGCCTTGAAACCCAGACCCTCGGCCAGCTGCGCCTCAAGCCCCTCACCCGGATGAACAGTGAAAGCCGCTATCCCCAGGGTGATGCGGCACCGGCCGATCTCTTCGATGCCACCGACAGCCAGGCCGCCCTGGACACGGCTGAAGCCGTGGTGACCATCGC
>JBIIQK010000091.1:0-6647 GCA_044342135.1 Cyanobium sp. | reverse complement strand
GAAACAGATCGAACGGATCCGCCCCGTGCTCGAGGCCATGCCCGACGCCCGGCTGGCCCTGGTGGGAGATGGGCCCTACCGCCAGCAGCTGGAGAAGATCTTCGCCGGCACCCCCACCCACTTCGTCGGCTACCTGGCCGGAGAAGAGCTGGCGGCTGCCTATGCCAGTGGCGACGCCTTCCTGTTCCCCTCCAGCACCGAAACCCTCGGCCTGGTGCTGCTCGAAGCCATGGCAGCGGGCTGCCCCGTGGTGGGAGCCAACCGTGGCGGCATCCCCGACATCGTCAGCGATGGGGTGAACGGCTGCCTCTACGAACCGAACCAGGAGGGCAGCCTGGCCGCCGCCGTGGAACGCCTGCTTGGCGACGCCAGCCAGAGGAGCCAGCTGCGCCGCAATGCCCGTGAGGAAGCCGAGCGCTGGGGCTGGGCCGGGGCCACCGACCAGTTGCGCGGCTACTACCGCCGTCTGCTGGCCCATCCCGAACTGCAGCTGGTCGCCTGAACCAGGACCGGCCTACGCCGGATCAGGAACGGGACGCTGGTCCGGGAAGACTGCCCCGGAACCAGGTGGTCATCAGCGCCTTCACCATGGGTGCGGCCACGGTGC
Source organism: Cyanobium sp. (assembly GCA_044342135.1). GTDB lineage: Bacteria > Cyanobacteriota > Cyanobacteriia > PCC-6307 > Cyanobiaceae > Cyanobium_A. The sequence continues at coordinate 6,040 of JBIIQK010000091.1, read as the reverse complement.
CGCCGTAACCCCCGGAATTTTCGCCGAACGCGATGATCACCAGGGTGGGCTTGTCGGCAGGGGCATAGCCGCCGAACCAGGCGTGGTCGGGCCGGGGGGGATCCTCTCCCGTGCCGGTTTTGCCGGCCACCGGCGGCAGGCTGGGATCGTTGAGGATCTTGGCGGTGCCAATGGTCACCACCTGGCGCAGGCCATCGCGCAACACCTGCAGGGTGGCAGGCTTGAGACCGATCCAGGTGCGCTCGGTGGGCCGCTCCACCAGGTGGGGAGTCACCAGCCAGCCGCCATTGGCCACCGCGGCGTAGAGCCGGGCCATCTGGATCGGCGTCACCTGCAGGGCCCCCTGGCCAATTGCCGAGGTGATGGTGTCCACGGGCGTCCAGGCCTCCCCCAGCACCTCCCGTTTCCAGGCCTGATCCCCCAGCAGACCCGGCGTCTCCTCCTCCACCAACTCAATGCCGGTAACCTGGCCGTAGCCCATCCGCCGGGCGGCCTTGAACAGCTCATCCGGACCCACCTTCAGCCCCACCTGGTAGTAGAAGGTGTTGCTGCTCACGGCCAGGGCAAAGGGGAAGCCGATCGCCCCGTGGGCGCCATGGTCGCCGTAACAGAGGCCCGCGTAGCAGAAGGAGTTCATCGTCATCACCTTCGAGCCTGCGGTGTAGATGCCGGATTCCAGACCCGCCACCGAGGTGACGATCTTGAAGGTGCTGGCGGGGGGAAAGCCCTGGAAGGCCCGGTTCAACAGGGGAGCATCCGGCGAATTGAGGGCGGACCACTGGCTCGTACTGGGAGCAGGCGAGAAGACGTTGGGATCAAAGGTGGGGCGACTGGCCAGGGCCCGGATGGCTCCGGTCTGGGGGTCGAGCGCGACGATCGCTCCCTTGCGCACCCCATCGAGGGCCCGCTCCGCCGCCTGCTGCAGAGCCAGATCGAGGGTGAGACGCAGGTCCTTACCGGCCTTGGCAGGTTTTTCGCCCAGGATCCGCTGCACCTGGCCGGCCGCATTCACCTCCACCTGCTGGCCGCCCCATTCGCCGCGCAAATGCGCCTCGTATTGCTTCTCCACGCCGCTGCGACCCACCCGGTCGAGGATTCGGTAGCCCTTGGCTTGCAGCTGGGCGTATTCCTCTTCGGTGATGCCGCTGGTGTAACCGAGCACGTGGGACGCCAACCGGCCATGGGGATAGCTGCGCAGGATGTCCACATCCACCTCGGCGCCGGCCAGCCCGGAGGCCTGCTCGCGGAACCGCAAGACCTGCTCAGGCTTGAGGCCGCTGGCCAGGGCAATGCGGAACCCCTCCGCATTGGCGCCGCTGCGCCGCCGCGCCTCCAGTTGGGCAGCGGGGACGCCCATCACCGCCACCAGTCGATCGCGCAGGGCGGGCCACTGGGCGTCGCTCACCTCCCGGGGCTGGATGTAGAGGTTGTAAGTGAGGCGACTGGTGGCCAGCACCTGGCCATGGCGATCCAGCAGCCGGCCCCGGATGGGATTGCGAGGCATCAACCGAATGCGGTTTTCATCCGCCCGGGCCCGGTTTTCAGCGCCATGCAGCAACTGGAGCCAGGCCAGCCGGGCCACCATGGCCCCACAGAACAGCAACACCACCGCCAGCAGCAACGCCGGCTGACGGCCCATACCGGTGTGGCGCGATGCCCCGGAAACAAACCCCACGGTCAGTTGCCGCCCCCATCGGTGGGGTTGGCGAGCCCAAGACGCTGCTCCAACAGCTCCAGGCGACCGGCGATGCGGGCCAGGCCCTGCTGCAGGGCCTGAGCGTCCTGGGGATCGGCCGCCTGCAGATCACCGGCTTCAGGGTGCACCATCCCGTTGGCCATCTCGTGCACGTCCACCTTCATCACGGGATTGCCTAGACCCGGACTGACCCGATCCAGACCCTGCCGCACCTGACTGGCCGCTGGTTCCCCTTCCTGGCGCAGGCTACCGAGGGGATCGGCGGAACGCCCATCGAACGCCGCCATCACTTCCCTGGCTCCCCCCTTCCGGGCCCGCTCCACCACCGCGAGGCCCACAGGCAGCACGTCCTGCATGAGGGTCAGCCGGAGGGCATCGAGGGGGTCGGTGGCCATGGCGGCGGTCCTGGCACTGGGTCTCCAGTCTGACGCGCCGCGACCCGAACCTCAGGGCACCAGGCGCTGAATGCCTGGATCGACAATCACCTGCCGGCAGTTCTGCTGGCTGCCCCACCACCAGCCGGCCGCCACCGCAATCACCAGGAGGGAGGCCAAGGGCACCAGCGCCTGGCGGGTGACATCGAGGGCGAGCCACTCCGACCAGGCCCGCAGGGTGCGCTCTCGGTCGAAACGGCGCCGTTCCCTGTGCTCCTCCTGCTGGCGACGCCGCAGGGAGCGGGCCACCCAGCGCTCAAACGACTTTTTCTTGGTGACCGCCATCTTGCGCTCAACCTCGAGCAGCTGGCCGGCCGTGAGCTCGGGGTTGAAGGTGCTGATCAGCTCCAGGCTCTTGAGGAACATCTCAACGGCGCCATCCTTGGCGGCCCGCTCGGCGTCATCGAGCAATTCCCAGTCCACTTCGGGATAGAAGCGGGCGCGGTTGCTGACGATCTGGTCTTCCATCAACTGGCCGGGCTCCCGCAGCCAGCGGTCGGTGTTGGCGTCGAAACGGCGCCAGTAGAGGAAGGGGTTGAGGTAGATCGTCTTGCCGCCCAACAGGATGCTGTCCTGCTGCAGCCGTCGCTGCATGTCGGGGTCGGGGGTTGTCGAGCTGGGGGGCGCGGAGGCGGCAGTCACGACGGCTAGGCTGGGAGCCGATGGTATCGAACGTCGACCAGCGGGGCTACTCCCGGACCCCTACTCCCACTCGATGGTGCCAGGGGGCTTGCTGGTGATGTCCAGCACCACCCGGTTCACACCCTTGACCTCGTTAACGATGCGGTTGGAAATCGTCTCCAGCAGGTCGTAGGGAAGGCGCGACCAATCGGCGGTCATGCCGTCCTCGGACGAGACACAGCGCAGCACGATCGGGAACGCATAGGTGCGTTTGTCACCCATCACCCCGACGCTGCGCACGGGCAGCAACACCGCAAAGGCCTGCCAGATCTCGTTGTACAGGCCGGCCTCCTTCACCTCCTCGCGCACGATCAGATCGGCATCGCGCAGGATGTTCAGCTTCTCGCTGGTCACCTCCCCGAGAATGCGGATCGCCAGACCCGGACCCGGGAAGGGATGGCGGCCCACGATCTCCTCGGGCAGGCCGAGGGAGCGGCCCACCTTGCGGACCTCGTCTTTGAACAGGCGGCGCAGGGGCTCCACCAACTTGAACTGCAGGTCCTTGGGCAGCCCTCCGACGTTGTGGTGGCTCTTGATCTTCACCGCCACCCGCTCGCCGGTCTTGGGGTCGATGCCCGTGCCGGCACTTTCGATCACATCGGGATAGAGGGTGCCCTGGGCCAGGTAGTCGAAGGGGCCAAGGCGCTTGCTCTCTTCCTCAAACACCCGGATGAACTCCGTGCCGATCAGCTTGCGTTTCTCCTCCGGATCGGTGATGCCATCCAGCTTGTTGATGAAGCGCTCCCGGGCATTGATGTATTCCACGTTGATGTGAAAGCGCTTGTCGAAGAACTCCACCAGGAACTCGGGCTCTCCTTTGCGCATGAAGCCCTGGTCGATGAACATGCAGGTGAGCTGATCCCCGATCGCCTTGTGCAGCAAGAAGGCGAGGGTGGAGGAGTCCACGCCGCCCGAGAGGGCGAGCAGCACCCGCTTGTCACCCACCTGACGGCGCACATCGTCGACCGCCTCGTCGATGAAGGCAGCAGTGGTCCAGTCGGCCTCACAACCACAGATGTGGTACACGAAATTGCGCAGCATCGCCATGCCGCCGGTGGAGTGCACCACCTCGGGATGGAACTGCACCCCATAGAGCCGGCGCTGGTGGTCGGCCACCGCCGCCTCGGGCGTGTTGTCGGTGTGGGCCAGGCGCACGAAGCCTTCGGGCAGGCGCTCCACCGAATCCCCATGGCTCATCCACATCGTCGAACCGTCTTCGACGTTGGTGAGCAGATCCACCGGATCATCCACATGCAGGGGCGCCTTGCCGTATTCGGCGCGGCCGGCGGCCACCACCGACCCGCCCAGCTGCTGCACCATCAGCTGCATGCCGTAGCAAACCCCCAGCACGGGAATGCCGAGGGACCAGATCTCCGGATCACACACGGGTGCCCCGGGCTCATAGACCGAGCTGGGTCCGCCGCTGAGGATGATTCCCTTCGGCGCAATCGCCCGCAGCTCCTCGGCCGTGGTGGTGTAGCCCATCACCAGGGAGAACACCTCGGTTTCCCGCACCCGCCTGGCGATCAGCTCGGAATACTGGGAGCCGAAATCGAGGATGACGATCGCGGGATGGCGCGACGACTGGGAGGTGGCGTCGAGCTGGGCCGACTGGGCGGGAGGGGACGCGGTTTGGAACATCGACAGCGCTGAACCCTTGGGCATTCGGACCACCCTAGGCGGCGCCCCTAGGACAGGTCACGCAGGGCGGTGAGCAACTCCAGACCCACCGGGCCCTGGGCACAGATCTGGCGGGATCGGTCAAACAGCACAGCCCCCACCTCCATGGCCTCCTGGCCGTAGCGAGCCAGATAGCGCCGGCTGCGCTGCTCCACCGCTGCCGCGATGGTCTGGCGCAACTCGAGGGCCCGTGGCCCATCCCGCAGGGCCAGCTCCGCCAGGGCCGTCTCGACCGTGGGAGCGTCATAGAGGGCCTGCAGGGCTTCGCCGTCCAGGCCCCCCAGGGCGGCCAGGGCCGTGAGCACCTCGGCCCGTCCATCGGCCAGATGGTGGTGGGTGTGGAAGATGCCCCCCGCCAACTTGATCAACTTGCCCTGATAGCCAAACAACAGCAGACGCCGCACGCCGGCCTCGGCCGCCGCCACGAGCAAGGGACCCAGCCAGTTGCCCGCCTTGAGCAGCAGCTGGGGCGCCAGGCCCAGCCGCGGAGCCAGGTCGAGGCCGTTCTCGCCGATCACCAGCACCAGATCACCGCCGAAGCCCGAGGCGCTGCAACGCCGGCGCAGCTCGGCCAGGCATTGGGCCAGGGGATCGGGCCCGGCACTGCGCTGCACCTCAGCCTGGGTACCGATCAGGGCCAGCCCATCCACCACACCGAAGGCGGCATTGCTGGTGCGCTCCGCCAGCCGTCGTCCCTCGGGGATCACCACCCGCAGCTCCAGGCGACGGCCCTGGGGCACCAGGGAGCGCAGGTTGATCTCCAGCAGCTGGCGGGCATAGGCCGAGAGGCAGGGGTCACCGCTGGCCTGCAGGACTCCCACCCCCTCACCGGCCCGCAGGTCCAACCAGTCCCCCGGCCCTTCTCCCCAGCGCACCTGCACCCAGAGCCGCAGGCCGCGGGTGAGATCCAGCACCTCTGGCCCGGGATCACAGCAGGCCATGGCCAGCACCCAACCATCCGCCAGGGGAGCCACCGCCTCCACCGGAACCGGTTGGGGTTGGGCACCGGCCCCGATGGCCGCCGGCTCCAACCAAAGTGGCTGGTTGCGGGTGCCGGGCTCGCCACGCAGGTGGATCAGGGCCGCCCGGGCCGCCGCCGCGAGCCACACCGGCAGGGTGTAGCCACCGCCGGATTCCTGGGGTTGGGTCGACACGGCCAGGGGTCCCGGGAACACTGTTTTTTATGGTGGTCGATTGTGCGGTCCGCCGCCGCCCGCCGCAGCCCCCTTATCCATGCAGGACAAACTCACCCTGATGATCCCCGGCCCCACCCCGGTGCCGGAAAGCGTCCTGCTGGCCATGAGCCGCCACCCGATTGGCCACCGCAGCGCCGACTTCCAGAAGATCGTCAAGCGCACCACCGAGCAGCTGCAGTGGCTGCATCAGACCACTGGCGACGTGCTGGTGATCACCGGCAGCGGCACCGCCGCCATGGAAGCCGGCATCATCAACGTGCTGAGCAAGGGCGACACCGTGCTCTGCGGCGACAACGGCAAGTTCGGCGAGCGCTGGGTGAAGGTGGCCCGGGCCTACGGCCTGAACGTGCAGG
>JBIIQK010000090.1:0-6672 GCA_044342135.1 Cyanobium sp. | reverse complement strand
TTTCACCGCCGAGGTGTTGCTGCGCCAGGCGGCTGGCAGCTGGGATCTGGCCCAGGCCGCCCAACGGGAGACCCTCTGGTTGATGGAGCAGGGCTTGCCGATGCAAGGGGTGCGGGTGGCCGATGGCAGCGGCCTCGACCGGGCCAACCGGCTCACCAGCCGTTTCCTGGCCGCCCTGCTGCTGCGCATGGACCAGCATCCCTACGGCCGGGACTACCTGGCCTCAATGGCGGTGGCGGGCCAACGGGGCACCCTGCGCAACCTGTACATCGGCACGCCGTTGCAGGGCAAGTTCTTCGGCAAGACGGGCACCATCAGTGGCGTCCGCTCGATCAGTGGGGTGTTGCTCACGGCGGATGGCCCCCGCTATGTGAGTGCCATCAGCAATGGAGCGGGTTCTCCGAACGACACGATCGGCCGGGTGTTGCGTCAGGCCCAGAACACCCGGCTCTGCCCCCTCTAGCCCCCTTTAGCCGGCCAGTTGCTTGAGGGTGTTGGCCACGCGGCGCCGGCGGCTCACAGGTTCCGCTGGGGCCCCTGAACCGTCGGGGGCCTGGAGGCGGACCAGCTCCCGACGGCCGCCCAGCACCACCTGGCTCATCTCCTTGAGCCGACCTTCCAACTCGCCGAGCACCTGCTCGGCATAGCGGTTCGCCCCTTCCTCGATGGTGGCGGCTTCCTGGCGGCTGCGGGACACCAGGGCGTCGCACTGCTGCTGGGTCTGTTGACGGAACTGCAGGGCGTCGTTGTGCAACCGCTCGGCTTCGAGCTGGCTGTCCCGCTGCACCCGCACACCCTCCTGGCGGATTTGCTCCAGCTCGGCCATCGCCTGTTGGCGGTTGCGGTCGTGCTGCTCCACGAGCTGGCGGTTGCGTTCGGCGCTCTCCTGCTCGAGCTGTTGGCGCCGCGCCGCAAACTGCTGCTCCATCTGGGCCAGCCGGGCCTGGTGCTCCTGTTCGGCCTGGGCCACCTGCTGACGGGCCTGCAGCAGCAGCTGCTCACATTGCTGGCGCGCCTGGTCGCGCAGTTCGGCCACCTGCCGCTCCGCCTCCTGGCGGATGGCGGCGCTGTTGATCAGCTGCTCCCGCTCCCGCTTGCCGGCCGCCACGATCTCCTCAGCCTGCTGGCGCGCCTGGCCGATGAAGTCCTCCCGCTGGCGGATCAGTTCAACGGCCTGGCTCAGCTGGGTCGGGAGGCAGTCCCGCAGGGCATCCATCACCTCGATGGCGTCCTGCTCGTTCACCAGTCGTCCGCCGCTGAAGGGAATGCGGCTGCCTTCCAGCACGATCTCCTCGAGCTGGTCGAGTTGGTCGAGCACGGTAATGGTGGCCTCGGCCATGGACGGCACTAAGCAGATGCCCGATTAAAAAGCCTGCTCAGGTCTTCCGCCACTCCAGGCGGCACCATGTGGCGCACATCGCCACCAAAGCGCGCCACCTCCTTCACCACCGAACTGCTCAGAAAGCTGTGGTGCACGGCGGTGGCCAGGAACAGCGTCTCCACGTGGGGGGCCAGGCTGTGGTTGGTGTGGGCAATCTGCAGTTCGAATTCGAAATCGCTTAAGGCCCGCAGGCCCCGCAGGATCACCTGGGCCTGGCTGCGGGCGGCGAAATCCACGGTGAGCCCATCGAAACTTCCCACTTCCACCCCATTCAGGTGGGCCGTAGCGCGCCGGATCTGTTCCAGCCGTTCTTCCAGGCTGAAGGCGGGCTGTTTGCTGGGGTTCTGCAGCACCGCCACCATCACGCTGTCGAACAGTCGGGCACTGCGCTCGATCAGGTCGAGATGGCCCAGGGTGAGGGGGTCGAAGCTGCCGGGGTAGAGCGCGCGCATCGGGCCAGCCTATGGGCGGGCGCTGCGTTTCTAGAGTTGACCCCGTTCCCTGCGCCCCCGGGTGCATCCGCTGCCATGGCCCAGACCGCTGCCCTCAACGCCGAAGCCAAGAAAACCCTGCTGCGCAAGATCCCCCATGGCGTGTTCATTTGCGGCGTGGCAGAGGGGGAGGAGGTGAATGGCTTCACCGCCAGCTGGGTCACCCAGGGCTCCTTTGAGCCGCCCCTGGTGGTGATGGCGGTACGGGCCGACAGCACCAGCAACGGCATGATCCAGCGCACCGGCAAGTTCAGCCTGAATGTGCTGGCCGCCGACCAGAAGGATCTGGCCGCCGTTTTCTTCAAACCCCAGAAAGGGGTTGGGGGTCGTTTTGATGCCGCTCCCTTCACCCTCGGGGAGCTGGGCTTGCCGGTCCTGGACAACGCCCTCGGTGCCGTGGAGTGTGAGCTGGTGGGGCAGGTGGCCCATGGGGACCACACCGTGTTCGTGGGGGAGGTGAAGACCGCCACCCTCCACCGCGATGGGGCCTCCCTGGAGCTGGGCAACACCGGCTGGCAATACGGCGGTTGAGCCTGGCCCTCCTGCAGCAACCGGATCGGCTCAAGGCCCGGCTCAGGGAGGTCCCCTCCGAGCCGGGCTGCTATCTGCTGCGCGACGCCGACGACCGCATCCTCTACATCGGCAAGGCCAAGGTGTTGCGCAACCGCGTGCGCAGCTACTTCCAGAGCGGTAGCGGCCATGCCCACAGTCCGCGCATCTCGCTGATGGTGCGCCAGGTGTGCGAGATCGAGTTCATCGTCACGGACAGCGAAGCCGAGGCCCTGGCGCTCGAGTCGAACCTCATCAAGCAGAACCAGCCGCACTTCAATGTGCTGCTCAAGGACGACAAGAAATACCCCTACCTCTGCATCACCTGGAGCGAGGCCTATCCACGCATCTTCATCACCCGGCGGCGCCGCTTTCGCTCCCCCTTAGACCGCTTCTACGGCCCCTATGTGGACGTGGGCCTGCTGCGCCGCACCCTCACCCTGGTGAAGCGGGTGTTTCCCCTGCGCCAGCGCCCCCAGCCCCTCTACCGCGATCGCACCTGCCTGAATTTCGACATCGGCCGTTGCCCCGGGGTGTGCCAGGAAAAAATCAGCTCCGAGGCCTATCACCGCACCCTGCGGCAGGTGGCAATGGTGTTTCAGGGCCGCAACGAGGAGTTGTTGGAGCTGCTGCACGACCAGATGGAGCGGTATGCCGAGCGCCTGGATTTTGAGAGCGCCGCCCGCGTGCGCGATCAGCTCCAGGGCATCGACACCCTCACCGCCGACCAGAAGATGAGCATCGGCGACAGCTCCGTGAGCCGCGATGTGGTCGCCCTGGCGGCGGATGACCGCGTGGCCGCCGTGCAGTTGTTTCAGATGCGGGCGGGCAAGCTCGTGGGCCGGCTGGGCTTCACGGCCGATGCGGTTGGCGCCGATGGACAGCCCCTCGAGGCCGGCCGGATTCTGCAGCGCGTGGTGGAGGAGCACTACAGCCAGGTGGAGCCCGTGGAGATTCCGCCCGAGCTGCTTCTCCAACATCCCTTGCCCCAGCAGGGGTTGATCGAGGAGTGGCTGGCGGAGCGCCGCGGCCGGCGCGTCAAGCTGGCCGTCCCCCAGCGTCAGCAGAAGGCCGATCTGATCGAGTTGCTGGAACGCAATGCCAGCTACGAGCTGCAGCGGGCCCAGCGCGGAGCCGAGCAGCAATTGCTGGCCACGGAAGACCTCGCCCAGCTGCTGGAGCTGCCCAACCCGCCGCGGCGCATCGAGGGGTTCGACATCAGCCACATCCAGGGCAGTGATGCGGTCGCCTCCCAGGTGGTGTTCATCGATGGCCTGCCCGCCAAGCAGCACTACCGCAAATACAAGATCCAGAGCAGCTCCATCCGTGCCGGCCATTCCGACGACTTCATGGCCATGGCCGAAATCATGCGGCGACGGTTCCGCCGCTGGGCCCAGGCCAAGGCCGAGGGGGGCGACCTGCGGGCGCTGCGGCGGGCCGCCGGCAGCGCGCTGCACACCGGCGGACTCAACGACTGGCCCGATGTGGTGATGATCGATGGCGGCAAGGGCCAGCTCTCGGCCGTGATGGAAGCCCTGCGGGAGCTCAACCTGCATGAGGAGTTGGTGGTCTGTTCCCTGGCCAAGCAGCGGGAGGAGGTGTTCGTGCCGGGGGCCAAGCAACCCCTTGAGAGTGAACCCGACCAGTTGGGCGTCCAGCTGTTGCGCCGTCTGCGCGATGAGGCCCACCGTTTCGCCGTGAGCTTCCACCGTCAGCAGAGGGGTGAGCGCATGAAGCGCTCCCGCCTCTCCGACATTCCTGGCCTGGGTCCGAAGCGGGTCAAGGAGCTGTTGGCCCATTTCCGCTCCATCGACGCCATCCAGCTGGCAAGTCCGGAGCAGATTGCAGCGGCACCCGGGGTGGGAGCGGCCCTGGCGCGCCAGGTGTGGGATTACTTTCATCCCAGTGATGGGTCCGAGGGCGAGGAGTTGGCCAGTTGAGGCGCCTGGCGTGTTCCGTTCTGCTCCCGGTGCTCCTGGCCCTGCTGCTCCAGCTGCTTCCGGCCGTGGGCCGTCCGGCGGCGGCGGCTCCCGGACTCTGCGTCGGACCGGTCTGCGGTGATGAGATCCATCGCAGTGCCAAGCACCATTGGCAGTTGCGGTTGCGGGTGGGTGACCAGCGCGGCCAACACGAGCGGTTGGTGGTGGATTGCAGAAATGGTGTGCTCAGCCCCCTGGCCGGACCGGTGGAGCGGGGCTATGCCGCCGCCGTGGCCCGTCGTGCCTGCCGGCTGGCGGGTGAATCGGGCTAGGGGAGGGCGGTTCCCCGCCCCTGCGCCCTGGTGTGGTGCGGTGTCGGAGCTCCAGAATCAAGGGCCATCTCCAAGGTGCGGCCATGGTTCGTTTCACCTCCCTGCGGGTCGCCTCGCGCAGTGGTCCGTCACCGCTGCTGGTGGCAACGGTGCTGGCCCTGGCGGCTGTGGGTGCCCTGGTGATCGGGCCGCTGCTGGCGCTGGCGGCGATTCCGCTGCTTGTCACGATCCTGGTGGCGATCGGCTGGGTGCTGGCCTGTGGCCTTGGCCTCTGGGCCCTGGTTGAGGGGTTGGCGGCCTTCGAGGGTTGGATCGAAACCGACTCCCGTTTCCAACAATGAGCTGGCCGGCTCCAGTGCGTCGAGCGCTGCCGTGATCGGCATCTGGATCCTGGGTGACCAGCTCTCGCCGGACCATCCCGCCCTGCTGGCCCTGGAGCAGGAACTCGGTGCGGATGGGGCCCGCGGCCAATGCCGCATCCTGTTGCTGGAGAGCAGCTCGGTGCTGGCCTGGCGGCGCTACCACCGCCAGAAGCTGGTGCTGGTGTGGAGCGCCATGCGCCACTTCAGTACGGCGCTCCGTCAGGCCGGCTGGACCGTGGACCACCTGGAGACCGATCGATTTGCGGAGGGCCTCGCAGGCTGGATCGCCGGCCATGGCATCAGCCAACTCCATGCCATGGAGCCGGCGGAGCGGCCCTTCCGCCGTGGGATTGAGCGCCTCAGCCTGCCGATCCCGCTCCAGTGGCATGGCTCCAACGCCTTCCTCTGGAACCGGGATGACTTTGCCGCCTGGGCGCAGCCCTACAAACAGCTGCGGATGGAGCTGTTCTACCGGGAGGGACGACGGCGCTTCGGCGTCTTGATGGACGGTGCAACCCCCCTTGGGGGCCAATGGAATTACGACCAGGACAACCGCAAGGCCCCACCCAGTGGGCTCGCCGGGCCGGATCCCCTGCAGTTTGAGCCCGATGGAATCACCCAGGCCGTGATCGCCAAGGTGGACCAGCTGGCCGCTGGCCTGGAGGCTGCCGGGGAAGCGGGGCTTCCGGGCCGCAGCCAACCCTTCGGCTGGGCCGTGACCCGCCAGCAGGCCCTGGAGGTGCTCGAGCACTTCATCACCACCCGGCTCGATGGCTTCGGCCCCTACCAGGACGCGATGGTGACGGGCCAGCCGACCCTCTGGCATGCCCTGCTGTCGCCCTATCTGAACCTCGGCCTGCTGGGGCCCCTCGAGGTGATCAGGCGGCTGGAGCAGGCCGGCCTGGAACGGGGGACCCCCCTGGCGTCCTTGGAAGGGGTGATCCGCCAGATCCTCGGTTGGCGGGAATACACCCATGGCCTCTACTGGTGGTTCGGGGAGGACTATCCAGCCCGCAACCACTTCGGTGCTGTTCGGCCCCTGCCGGCCTGGTTGGAGCAGCTCGGGGGCAGTGGCATGGCATGCGTTGACACCGTGCTGGGGGAGCTTCAAGCCACGGGCTACGCCCACCACATTCAGCGGCTGATGGTGCTGGCCAACTACGGCCTGATCGCTGGGCTCGCCCCCCAGGCCCTGACCGCCTGGTTCCACCGGATGTTCATCGACGGCTACGACTGGGTGATGCAGACCAATGTGCTGGGCATGGGCGTTTTCGCCGATGGTGGTCTGCTGGCGAGCAAGCCCTACGCCGCCAGCGGCAACTACATCAACCGGATGAGCACTTACTGCAAGGGCTGTCGCTACGACCCCAAGCAGCGCAGCGGGGAGACGGCCTGTCCCTTCAATGCCCATTACTGGGACTTTCTCGCCCGCCACAGCGAAGGGTTGCGTCGCAATCCGCGCATGGCCCTGGTGATGAAACAGCTGGAGAAGATCCCGGCAGAGGAGCTGGCGGCGATCCGGGCAACGGCAGCGACTCACTAGGTGATTGCACCGATGGCGCAGCGCCAGCGTCCTGGGTTGAGTGGTCTGAAGCCTGCCGCAGCCCCGCCTCCGCGGGGCTGTTTCTGTCTTGGGCC
>JBIIQK010000089.1:0-6708 GCA_044342135.1 Cyanobium sp. | reverse complement strand
TTCATCGTGAAGTCCCCGGCCCAGTCTGGCCGGATGAGGACTCTCATTCACCCCGGACCGATTTACGGGGTCCACGTCACAACTGTGCTGTTGGGTGGAATACCCATCACGCCGCAGGCTCTTCATCACCAACACCTCACCTTCTTCCCAGCGGATGCAATCCCAAGTCAGACCCCTGATTTCTGCATTTCGCAACCCAGTGCTGAGCCACAGCAGGAAGAGCGGGTAATACCAGGAGTCGTTGGTCTCAAGGTCAGCCAGCACCGCCTGGATTTCCTCCACGCTCAACACCGACCGCCGCTGCCACTTGAGCTTGTGGGAAAATAGGTGGCGATTTCCCCCACAGCACTGGCGGTAGTGGGTCATCAAGCCAGCGATGGTGCAGTCGCTCAATCCCTCCTGCCTCAGCCACGCCAGAAACGCTTCTGCATCGCTGCGAGTGCGGATGGGTTGCCCATACCGCTGCAGCAGCCTGTAGGCGTGAATGGCAGCAGCCTGGCGTTTGGTCTCTGCCCTAACCCTCAACGCTTCCAGCAGCCCCACTTCCTTGCCGCCTATGAGGGGTTGATACGCCATCAGGCTGCGGTCAAAAGTGCCCTGGCAGTCATCGCTCCAGATTTGGGCGGCGATGGCGTGGGCTTTAGCGACTGCCACAGGGTCACTCCAACGCCCCAGGCGGTTGATAAACGCATCACGCCCATCAATCCGCACCCGCACCTGCAGGCTGCCGTTGTTGTTGCGTAGGGAAGGGGGCCCTGCACTGGGTGCCGCTGCTGCTGACACCACGGCTACGGCTCCACCACTGACTAAGCCAAGTCAGCCAACTCGGCTTGTAGCCCTTCGTAGCCCTGAGGGTCTCTGGGAGGAAAAATCTGGGAATTTTTGGGGCAGTGGCTTGGAGTTTGGCTGGGAGACCCGCTGGCAGCACTGCAATCTCAAGCCCAGCCTGAGCTCCTTCAACTCAAGGCTCGCTTCACGCAGTGGTGAATGCCGTAGCTCACATAAACATAAAACCGCCCAGGCTCACCAAAGAGCGTTTCGTTGCTGGGGCTGCGGCGGCGATAGCCGTGGCAGGCGGGCTCGGCTTGCGAATACGCCTCCGTTTCCACAATGACGCCCCACAGCAGGTCGCCATTGGGTTGGCGTTTCACCAGCAGGCAGCCGATCAGGTCGGGGGCAACGACCTCAGCAGGGCGGGCGAAGAACGCCTTCGGCAACGGATTCCCCACAGACCTGATGCCCAGCTCGCCAGCAGAGGCGTCAGCTAGCAGACTGGGCTTCGATGCATCCGGCCCGAGGGCTGCCATGAACTCTACCGGCTTCACCCTCGCCACCGTGCTGGTCTTCGGCAGCGGGTTGTTTGTACTCGCCACCCTGTTCTTCGGCACCAAAGGCGGCTACTACGACACCGACAACTACGACGGCAACGGCACGGCCCACTGAACCCAGCCTTTTTAGGGGTTGCTGAGCCGCTCGGCCTCGGGGCAATCTTCGGAGGTGATCACGTCATCCGGGCTGCCGCTGCGGCACACGTAGGCCAGACGGGTGCTGACGGCGCCGATGGAATCGAGGCGCACGCTCTCTTCCCAGCTGTGGGTTTCGTCGTCGTCCTCAGCGTCGTAGCGCAGGGTGACCAGATCCCCCTCGATCTCCACCACCGTGGCCTCCTCGATCCAGCGCTGCTGATCCCGCAGAAACACCCACACCGGGCGCTGTTCGGCACAAAACTGGTAGAGCTTGCGGTGCAGCATGGGCCCTGGGCACTGCTGGCATCCAAATCCTAGGCAGCCCGCCCGGGCCCGTTGCTGTTCACCATGACCCAATCCGCCCCCCGGGCTGCCAGCCCCACCGAAGCCATCCGGCTGCAACTGCGCAGCTGGCCCGAAGTGGAGGCCTATCTGGAGCACTGCAAGGGTGTGATCGTGCCCCTGGGCTCCACCGAACAGCACGGCCCCACCGGCGCCATTGGCACCGATGCGCTCACCGCGGAAGCCGTGGCCCTGGAGGTGGGCCGCCGCACCGGCGTGCTGGTGACCCCAGCCCAGGCCTTCGGCATGGCGGAGCACCACCTGGGCTTTGCCGGCACGGTGAGCCTGCAGCCCTCCACCCTGCTGGCGGTGCTGCACGACGTGGTGCTCTCGCTGGCGCGCCACGGCTTTGAGCGGATCTACGTGATCAACGGCCATGGCGGCAACATCGCCACCAGCAAGGCCGCCTTTGCCCAGGCCTATGCCACCGCCGCCGACCGGGGGCTGGCCGTGGCACCGCGGCTGCGCTGCAAGCTGGCCAATTGGTTCATGGCCGGGCCGGTGATGCAGGAGGCCCGCAGCCTCTATGGCGACCAGGAAGGCCACCACGCCACCCCCAGCGAAATCGCCCTCACCCTGCACCTGGAGCCGAGCCTGCAGGCCAAACAGCGACCCCTGCCCGAACCAGCCCCCGCCGGACCCATCCACGGCCCGGACGATTTCCGCGACCGGCACCCCGATGGGCGCATGGGCTCCAACCCCTACCTGGCCCAGGCCAGCCACGGCGAGCGCTTCCTGGATCTGGCCGCCACAGCCCTGGCCGCCGATCTGGAGGCGTTCCTGGCCTGAGCGCTAGCGTCGTGCCCAGCCAGCAACACCCGATGAGCAAGATCAACGCCGACGACGTGCGCAAGGTGGCCCAGCTGGCCCGCCTCGCCCTGCCGGAGGAAAAGATCGCCACCTACACCGGGCAGCTTGAGCGCATCCTCGACTACGTGGCGCACCTGGAAACGGTGGACACCGAAGGGGTGCCACCCACCACCCGCGCCGTGGAAGTGGTCAACGTGACCCGCGAGGACATCGTGACCCCCACCAGCGTGCGCGAGGAGCTCCTCGATGAGGCCCCCCAGCGGGAGGGGGACTTCATTCGGGTGCCCAAGATCCTGGCCGATTGACAAAAAACGCCTGAAACACTGGCGCCTATCGGACTGGCGAAACAGCCGTTCGGTGTAGAAGTTCCAACACCCGGCGCCTGGCATGCCGCGTGGGCATGAGAGCGGCGATCGGACGCAGCTTGCTGCGCTTCTTGCGGTGACTGCGCACCCCTAGAAAAATGTCGTAGAGGAAGTTCAAGCCGTCGCTTTTGCTTTCAAACAGACCAAGCCGCTGAGGTGATCCTTTGGCATCAAGAATCGGCTTGGTGGCGTGATAGGCAGGCCGATACTCAAACCAGGGAATCGAGGGCCAGAGGTGGTGGATCAGGTGGTAGTTCTGGCCCATGATCAGCCAATTCATCAGCCGACCTGGATACACGCGGGAGTTGTGCCAGCGATTGCGGGACTGGAACGGGCGGTGAGGTAGGTAGTCAAAGAACAGCCCCAGGGTGACCCCCACCATCAAGGCCGGAGCAAACCAACAATTGAAGACAAACGTGAGAAATCCGCCTTGCGCTGCCGCAATCACAATGGTGGCAAAAATCGCCCGGGCAATTCCCCACTCGAGCAGTTCATAGCGGCGCCACAGACGCCGGCGAAAGAAAAACAGCTCGTGGTAGAAGAAACGGGGCGCAATCAGCCATAGCGGCCCAAAGGTGCTGACGATGTGGTCAGGATCGTTCTTGGGATCGTTGACGTGGGCGTGGTGCTGCAGGTGCACCCGGGTGAACACCGGAAAGCTGAATCCCAGCAGCAGGGCCGCTCCATGGCCCATCACCGCGTTCCAGAAGCGGTGGGGATGGGCGGCGTTGTGACAGGCGTCATGGATCACCGTGCCCTCCAGATGGAGGGCCAGGAAACCCGTGGCCAGCAGCACCGGCAGGGGCCAGCCGCCCACAAACCAGCCCCAGATGGTGAGGGCGGCAAGGCCATAGCCCGCCAGAAACAGGCCCACCGTGGGATTCCAGGCAGCGGGCGGATCGAGAAACTCCCGCGGCACCAACCGCGATGGGGACGGCATGTCAGCCGTGGGAGCGAACCCGTTGGGGGTGGCAGCCAAAACCTCTGTCATCGCGGCTGAAGCACACCCCAAAGCGTTGTCTCCCGGCAACCTAAGAAAACGTTGATGCCCACCGGGGGACTTGAACCCCCACGACCAAGGCCACTGGTACCTAAAACCAGCGCGTCTACCAATTCCGCCAGGTGGGCGCACCGCGACTGTAGGGACAGCGCCGGCAGGACGCCCACAATGGAGGCACCCATTCCCCTTGGCCATGCTCGCCACCCTGGGCGGACTCCTGGCGCTGCTGCTGGGCCTCACCATCCTGCTGTTGCCGCTGCTGGCCAGCGAACTCAGCCGGCCCCGGGATTCAGCCTGGGGCGCCGTGGTGCTGCTGCTGGGCCTGGTGCTCGTGACCAGCGCCGATCGGCTCACCGGAGCGCCGATGCTGGGCGTGCTGTGCGGCGGGCTCCTGATCGGCCGTCTGACCGCGGAGGTGTCCCAGGGGCGCTGGCGACAACTCACCCCGGAGGAACAGCAGCGGCTGTGGTCGGCGGAGCGTTGGCAGACGAGCCTCCAGCAGTCCGGGAGCACCCTTGCCCATCTGATCGCTGTGGTGACAACCGCCGGCAGTGGCCTGGGTCAATGGCTGGCACAGCGCCGCCAGCCCAAATCCAGCGGCAAGCGCTGGGTGCGCCCTGAGGCGCCCGAGACCCCCAACCCAGCCGAGCCCGCCGCGGAGCAGGCCAATCCGGTGGTGGTGAGCTCCTTTGCCGAGATCGACGCCCTACTCGAAGCCGCGACAGAAACCGCGACACCCGATCGGGAAGCCCCTTCCCCCGAGCCCCAGGCCGCCAGCGGCCAGGCGGGATAATCAGCCGTTGCTGCCCCCAGGCGACGTGACCGCCAGCCCTGCGCCCGAGCCCGTCTCCTACAAGGACACCCTCAACCTGCTGCAGACGCCCTTCTCCATGCGGGCGAACGCCAAGCAGCGGGAGCCCGAGATCCAGGCCTTCTGGGCTGAGCACCACCTGTACGAACGCCTCAGCCAGCAGAACCCCGGCGAGGGCTTCACCCTGCACGACGGCCCCCCCTACGCCAACGGGGCCCTGCACGTGGGCCACGCCCTTAACAAGATCCTCAAGGACATCATCAACAAGACCGCCCTGCTGCAGGGCAAAAAGGCGCGGTTCATCCCCGGCTGGGACTGCCACGGCCTGCCGATTGAGCTCAAGGTGCTGCAAGGGCTGAGCAGCGGCGAGCGGGCCGAGCTCACCCCGGTGACCCTGCGCCAGAAGGCCCACGCCTATGCCCTGGAGCAGGTGGCCGGCCAGAAGCAGGGCTTCCAGCGCTGGGGCATCTGGGCCGACTGGGAGACGCCCTACCTCACCCTGCAGAAGGACTACGAAGCCGCCCAGATCGGGGTGTTCGGCGCCATGGTGCTGGCGGGTCACATCTACCGGGGACTCAAGCCGGTGCACTGGAGCCCCAGTTCGCGCACCGCCCTGGCCGAAGCCGAACTCGAATACCCCGACGGTCACACCTCCCCCAGCGTCTACGTGGCGTTCCCGGTGGCATCGGTGCCATCAGCCCTGGCCGCCAAGCTGACCGGAGCTGGCCTGAGTCCGGATGCCGCCATCGCCTCTGGCGACCTGGCCGTGGCCATCTGGACCACCACCCCCTGGACCCTGCCGGCCAACCTGGCGGTGTCGGTAAACGAACGGCTCGACTACAGCATCTGCCTGGCCGGCGAGCGCCACCTGGTGGTGGCCAGCGCGCTGCGCGAGGGCTTGGAAACCACTTTGGGCCTCACGCTCACGCCGGTGCTGAGCGTGAAAGGTGCCGAGCTGGAAGGCACCACCTATCGCCATCCCCTGCTGGAGCGCACCAGCCCAGTGGTGATCGGCGGCGACTACATCACCACCGAGGCCGGCACGGGCCTGGTGCACACCGCGCCGGGCCACGGCGTGGACGACTTCAACACCGGCAAGAAATACGGCCTGCCGGTGCTCTGCCCGGTGGATGAGGCCGGCACCCTCACCGCCGAAGCCGGTCCGTTTGCCGGCACCAACGTGCTCAAGGACGCCAACCCCACGATCATCAGCGCGCTGGAGGAGAGCGGCCTGCTGCTCAAGCAAGAGCGGTACGAGCACCGCTATCCCTACGACTGGCGCACCAAGAAACCCACCATCTTCCGCGCCACCGAACAGTGGTTTGCCTCGGTGGAAGGCTTCCGCCAGCAGGCCTTGGAGGCCATCGCCCAGGTGGAGTGGCTACCGGCCAGCGGCCGCAACCGGATCGAATCGATGGTGAGCGAACGGGGCGACTGGTGCATCAGCCGCCAGCGCACCTGGGGCGTGCCGATTCCAGTTTTTTATCACCGCACCACCGGCGAGGTGCTTCTCAATGCCGACACCCTCAGCCACATCCAGGGGCTGATCGCCGAGCACGGCGCCGACGTGTGGTGGCAGCGCGATGAGGCCGGCCTGCTGCCAGCGGCCTACGCCGCTGAAGCCAGCCAATGGCGCAAGGGCACCGACACCATGGATGTGTGGTTCGACTCCGGCTCCTCTTGGGCCGGCGTCCTGGGGGGCATCGCGGGCGCCCAGAGCCGTGCCCCCGAACTCCACTACCCCGCCGATCTGTATCTCGAAGGCAGCGATCAGCACCGCGGCTGGTTCCAGAGCAGCCTGCTCACCTCGGTGGCCGTGAATGGCCACGCCCCCTACAAGCGGGTGCTTACCCACGGCTTCACCCTTGATGAGAAGGGCCGCAAGATGAGCAAATCCCTCGGCAACGTGGTGGA
>JBIIQK010000088.1:0-6740 GCA_044342135.1 Cyanobium sp. | reverse complement strand
GGGGCGTGTTCTTTGCCTGCCAGTACGCCGCCAAGCAGATGATCGCCCAGGGTGGCGGTGGCCGGATCATCAACATCTCCTCGGTGCACGAAGACTGGCCGATGCCGGAAAACACTCCCTATTGCTGTGCCAAGGGAGGGGTGCGCATGCTCACCCGCACCGCCGCGCTGGAGCTGGCCTCCCAGGGCATCACGATGGTGAATGTGGGCCCCGGTGCCGTGGCCACACCCATCAACGACTCCACCATGAACAATCCGGAGTTGTTGGCCAAACTCGATGCGGCCATTCCCCTGGGGCGGATGGCCCAGCCCGAGGAGATTGCGCGGGTGGTGGGATTCCTGGCCAGCGACGCGGCCAGCTACATCACGGCCACCACGATCTTTGCCGACGGCGGCATCATGCAGAGCAGCCCGGGCCTGTGAGCCTCCGCTGAGAGGAGGGGCAGGATGCGCATCACGCGCAACGACATCATCCGGTTGCGCCATCGCCATCGGGGGTATCTGATCACCCTGGCGACAGAGGTGGCGTTGTTGCTGCTGTTGCCGCTTGCCCAGACCCATCTCTGGCTGTTGTCAGCGATGTTGATCCTGCTTGGCGTGGTGTTGATGGTGTTCGTCAGCCGCTATTCCCCCCTGCGCCGCACCCGCCCTGTGATCTATGGCCTCGGTGCGTTGGCCATTGCCCTGGAGGTGATCTGGCATCTGGCCCTCAATGGTGCGCCCGAGCTGGGGCGTGCGCTCACCGTTCCCCACGTGATCGCCTGGCTGCTGTTTTTGTCCATGGGGGTGATGCGCAAGATCCGAACCCTGACCCGCGAGCCGTTTGTCACCGTGTCGGTGGTGATGGGCGCGGCCTCGGGCTACATGCTTGTGGGGATGGCGGGAGGGGTGCTGCTCACGGCTCTCTGGGTGCTGGATCCCGCCTCCTTCAATCTCTCGGCCCTGCCGCCGGTGTCGTCGCCGTCGGTGCCCATCGGGGCGATGGGCCCGGCGTTGATGGCAGCCTCCTTCACCATGCTCACCACCGTCGGCACCACGGTGCTCAACACCAGTCACGTGGCCGGCCAGGTGGTGACCACCGTGATCACGGTGGTGGGGCAGCTCTATGTGGCCATCCTGATTGCCCTGATCCTCGGCCGTTTTCAACGGAGGGCCTGATGCGCCAGCGCCATCGCTTTTACCGCCATCTCTTCGCGGTCTCCCTGCTGGTGATGGCCTCCATGGCCTTCCCCTACCCACTGCGCCGCCTGGCCCTGTCGGGGAACGCCCTTCTGATCGTGCTGCTGGCCATTGAACTCGGACAGCCCGTGCGTCCCCGACAGACCCGTCGCCATTGGAGTGATGTGATCTACCGCTGGACCGGGGTAGCAGGCGTGGTCTTTCAGATCATTTGGTTGGTCAGCCCGACGACCTTTGCGGTCGTCGGTTTTCCCGTGATGGTGGTGATCACGGCCTTCATCTCCTGGAGCCTGAAGCGTCTGTTGATCTGCCTGGGCCAGGAAGCCCGTATCGGCATGGACGTGCTGGCCGGGGCCGTGGCCGGCTACCTGTTACTCGGGGTCAGTGGCGGCTTGTTGTTTGCCGTGATGGAAACGGTGGCGCCTGGCAGTTTTGTCAACCAAACCGATGGTGGCCAGGCCCTGGTGCTGAGTCGGCTCCCCATCACTGCGGCAGGGCTCCAGGTCTGGAGCCTCGATTTCACCCGGATCCAGTACTTCGCCCTGGTCAGTCTCACCACGGTGGGTTACGGAGACATCGTTCCGGCGACGCCTCCTGCCGAGATGGCGAGTGTGGCGCTGAGCATCTGTGGTCCTCTGTATCTGGCGATCGTGATGGGGCTGTTGATCAGCCGCCACACCTTGCAGAGCGAGGTGGAGCAGGGCCGGGTCAGGGATCGGCCGGTGGACGTTCCAGGCCCACATCCACGTTCAGGTGCTGGTTCGGACGACCGGTGATCAGCATCGAGGCCCGTTGGCGTGTGGCGATGGCCCACAGCCACCTGGTGAGCAGGGTCAGGCGATTTTCATTGGCGGGCATGAACATCAGGTGGGCCAGGCCCCAGAGGATCCACCCCGGCAGGCCGGTCACCTTCAGGCCGCGCAGATCTGCCACGGCGTGCAGCCGACCCAGCACCGCCATGGTGCCGAAATCGGTGAACTGGAAGGCCTTGTGCTGCCGGCCCTGGATCTTGGCCACGATGTCGGCGGCGACCCAGCCCCCCATCTGCACGGCCGGCCCGGCCATGCCCGGCAGGGGTTTGCCATCGGTGGTGTGGCTGTAGGAGCAGAGGTCGCCGATCACGCGAATCTCGGGATGGCCCGCAATCGAGAAGTCGGGCTCCACCACCACCCGGCCACCCCGGTCCACCGTGCAACCGCTGGCGTCCGCCAGCACCTGGCCCAGATGGGAGGCCCGCACGCCGGCGGTCCAGCAGATGGTGGCGGCCTCGAGGGTGCGCGGACCGGCGGCGGTGTTGACCAGCACCTTCCCCTCCTCAATTGTCTGCACCCGTCCGCCCAGGAGCAGCTCCACCCCCACCGATTCCAGAAAGGTGCCCGCCGCGGCGGAGAGGCTGGGATCCATGGCCCGCAGCACTCGATCGCCTGGATCCACCAGGATGACCTTGCTCAGTTTCGGGTCCAGTTGCTTGAAGTCGCGGGCCAGGGCATGGGCCATCAGTTCCATGAGCGAGCCGGAGAGTTCGCAGCCTGAGGGGCCGCCGCCCACCACCACCACTGATTGCAGAACGGCCCGTCGCGCTGGATCGGGGGTCTGTTCGGCCTCTTCCAGCGCCACCAGCACCCGACGGCGGATCTCATCGGCGTGCTCGAGGATCTTCATTGGCGGCGCCACCTCGCGCCACTCGTCATGGCCGAAGTAGCTGCTGCCGGATCCGGCGGCCAGGATCAGGTGGTCGTAGGCGAACTGGCGGTCGTTGAAGACGATTTGCTTGGCCTGGGTGTCGATCTCCCTCACTTCGCCCAGCAGCACCTGCACGTTCGGGGCCTGGCCCACCATCTGGCGCAGGGGGGAGGCCACGTCCGCCTCCGCCACGAGCCCGCTGGCCACCTGGTACAGCAGCGGCTGGAACAGGTTGAAGTTGCGTTTGTCGATCAGCGTCACCCGCACGGGCTGGTTGATCAGGGCGTGGCAGGCCTGCAGGCCGGCGAAGCCACCGCCCACGATCACCACATGGGGCAGCTGTTTGAGGCGCTTGTCGGGGGGGTCGAGCTCCAGGAAGAAGCGTTCGCGGGCCATCGTTCCCAGATCAGTCGCTTCAAGGTATCGACCCCGGGCCGGTTTGGCCTGCTAAAGGTGGGCGTGGTTGTTGACCCTGTCATGTCTGTTGCGTCGATCCAGGCCTTTGTGGCCCGTGTGGCCGGTGACGCCGCCCTGCGCGACAAGGTGCATGCCGCCGCTGGAGTTGATGACATCGTGGCCATCGCGGCCGACCATGGCCACGACCTCGACAAGACCGTGCTGCTGCGGGAGCACGCCAAGGCCCTGAGCACCGCCAAGGATCACGAGCTCGCCGCGATCAATAGCTGGGGCGATGCCCTGATGCATTGCTTCGGCGCCAGCGAGAACGACTGAGCCCTCAACGCAGCTCGAAGCGCCGCAACCGCGGCCACAGGGCTATCACCCCCGCCAGCAGCCCCAGGGCCAGGCCCACTTGCACCAGCTGGTAGCCGCTACCGAAGCGGTGGCTGCTTGCGAGCAGGTGGATCGTGTAGCCGGCCGCGCCGAGGCTGAGGGACTGCAGGCCTTTGGTGAGGTTGGAGATGGCGTTGACCCGGCCTTGCATCTCCCGGTCGCTGCCGGCCTGCAGCAGGGCGTTGTCGACGGAGATGGCCAAGGTGCTGAAGGCGCCGGCCAGGAAGGCCGAGAGCGAAGCCCAGTGCACCACATTCGAGGCGCTGAGGATCAGCACGGATACACCCAGGCCGGCGCTGGCGGCGGCCAGCAGCAGCCCGGCGCGCCAGCGATCGACCAGCTCCATGCCCAGGAGGGAGCCCACGAAGCTGCCCAGTCCCACGGCCGACATCAGGGCTGCGTAGAAGCCGTGGCCCGTCTCGGAGCTGAGGTGGCGTTGGACGAACACCGGCAGCAGGCCCTGGAATGGCATACCGAGCACCATCACCAGGCTGAGCACCAGCAGCAGGGTGCGCAGGTTGGGGCGTTCGCGCACGTAGCGCAGGCCCGCCCGCAGGCTGGTGCGGAAGGACTCCTTCGGTGCGGATCCGCCGGTGGTGCGGGGCAGCCAGGGAATGGCGATCAGCAGCGGCACGAAGCTGATCACATCGAAGGCGAAGGCCACCTCCTCATGGCTGCGGGCGGTGGGGCCCAGGCTCAGCAGCACGCCGCCCAGTGCCGGGCCGAAAATGTTGGTGGCGCTGGAGGTGAGGCTGTACAGCTGCTGGGCCAGGGTCACCTCCTCCGATTCCACCAGATCGGTCACCAGAGCCGTGCGGGCGGGCGTGTCGAAGGCGGCCAGCACCCCGTTGGCGCCGTTCACTAGCGCCAGCAGCCACAGCGGCACCAGGCCACGCAGGGAGGCGATCAGGATCAACACCGCCATCAGCAGCAGGCCCGACTGGGTGAGGCCGAACAGGCGGCGGCGGTCGATCCGGTCGCTCACCGTGCCGCCCACCAGCTGCAGCAGCATCTGGGGCACCCCGTAGGCCAGGGCCAGGCAGGCGATACCAGCGGCCCCGTGCTGTTTGACGGTGAGCCAGTTAATGGCCAGGACGAACGCGCTGGTGCCGAGGTTGGACACCAAGTTGGCCAGCCAGAAGGCCCGGAACCCGGGGCGACGGAGCAGCCCCGCCATGGTGGCTTGGGCTGGGTTGGTGATGGGAGGACTCATGGCACCAACGGCAGCTGGCTCCAGCTGCGGCAGATCTGCACGAAAGCTTGGGTCCGCTCCGCATCTTTGGCTCCGGTGGCATCCTCAATGCCCGAGTTCACATCCACTGCGGCGGGGCCCACCGTTTCCAGGGCGGCCCGTAGGTTTTCCGGGCGCAGGCCGCCCGCCAGGAACACGGGCTTGCGGATTTGCTGGACGATGCGCCGGCTGACGCTCCAGTCGTGCGGCCGGCCGGTGCCGCCGATGCGATCGGCCGTGCGGGAATCCAGCAGCAGGGCATCCACCAGCGGCTCGGCGGCGATGGCTTCGGCGATGGACTGGGCGCCAGCGTCACCATCGCGCACATGGATTGCCCGGATCAGTTTCACGCCGGGTTGGGCGCTGCGGATGGCCTGCAGCTCCGTGGGCGTGATCGCATCCTGCAGTTGCAGGGTGGTGGCTCCCACCTGCTGCAGCAGCGCGATGATCGGTGTGGCCTGCTGCAGATGGGTCACCATCACGCTGCTCACGAACGGCGGCAGGAGCGCCACCAGCTCCGCCGCTGCGGCAGGCGTCAGCTCGTCTTCGGTGCGGTGGCGCGCCCCGACGATGAAGCCCAGGGCATCGGCACCGGCGTTCAGGGCTCTCTCGAGATCGGTTCTGCTGCGGATGCCGCAGAGTTTCACCCGCAGGGGAGCCACCAAGGCACCGGTGGTCACCTAGCCCCCCAGGTACGCCGCCCGCAGGCTGGGATCGGCCAGGAGTTGGGGCGCCGGCCCCTGCAGGGTCAGCTGGCCGGCTTCGAGCACGTAGCCCCGGTCAGCGATCTCCAGGGCGGCCTGGGCGTTCTGCTCCACGAGCAGGATCGTGAGCCCGCCTTGGTGCAGCTGCGCCAGGGCCGCCATCACCTCGCCCACCAGCTTCGGGGCCAGCCCCAGGCTCGGTTCATCCAGCATCAGTAGGTCGGGCCGACCCATCAGTGCCCGGGCGATCGCCAGCATCTGCTGTTCGCCGCCGGAGAGGGCTCCGGCCAGTTGGCTGCGTCGCTCCGCCAGCCGGGGGAACAGGGCGTAGCACCGCTCCAGGTCGGCGGCGATGGCGGCGCGATCACGGCGCAGGTAGGCGCCCAGCTCCAGATTGGCGAGCACGCTCTGGCGGCTGATCACGCGGCGGCCCTCCGGGCAGTGGCCGATGCCCAGGCGCACGATGCGGTGGGCGGGCACGCCGGCGAGATCGCCGCCGCGCCAGAGGATGCGGCCGCCCACCGGCACCAGCGCTGACACGGCGCGCAGGGTGCTGCTCTTGCCGGCGCCGTTGGAGCCGAGCAGGGTCACCAGCTCGCCCTGGTGCACCTCCAGGTTGATGCCCGCCACGGCCTGCACGCTGCCGTAGCGCACGCTCAGCCCTTGCAGCTCCAGCAACGGGGCGCTGGTCATCGGCCGTCGCCTCCCATGTCCGAGCCGCTGCCACTGCCGCTGCCGAGGTAGGCCTCGATCACCTTCGGGTCTTGGCGCACCTCCTCCGGGGTGCCCAGGGCGATGCGCACGCCGAAATCGAGCACGGCCATGCGGTGGCACAGGCGCATCAAGAGCGGCACGTGGTGCTCAATGATCATCACCGTGAGCTGGTGGCGCTCCCGGATCTCCTGGATCAGCCCGCACAGCGCGTCCTTCTCTGAGGGGTTGAGGCCGGCGGCGGGCTCATCCAGCAGCAGCAGCTCGGGACCGGTGGCCAGGGCCCGGGCCATCTCCAGGCGCCTGCGGTCTCCGTAGGCCAGGGTGCCCGCCTCCCGTTCCGCCAGGGCGGCCAGGCCCAGCTCCTCCAGCAGCTGCCAGGCCGTGTCCAGTCGCTGGCGCTCGGCCCGCTGGTGGCTGGCACTGTTCAGCAGGCCGGCG
>JBIIQK010000087.1:0-6776 GCA_044342135.1 Cyanobium sp. | reverse complement strand
ACCCGGTTGACGTCGTCGCTGTCGCTGTAAATGCGATTCCAGCGGTCGAAGCCGGTGGTTTCGAAGTAGCCCTTCACCTCGAGTTTTTCGGCCTGGTTGGCTTCCAGCAGTTGCTCGGGGGACATGGGACTTCCGGTCGTGGCGCGGATCCTAGGGAGTGGCGTCGGCGCCGGGTCGCTGCCAGATCAGCCCTGCGCTGCCCTCGCGCCAGCGCAGGGTCTCCACCAGCGGGGTGCCGAGCAGCAGCTCGGGCAAGCTGCGGTCATCCCCCAGCACCCGCCTGGGCACCACGGTGGCGGCGGCGATGGCCCGGGCCGGGTCGCCCGTCCACTGGGCCAGGCGCCGCACCCCCTCCAGCAGGGGCAGGGTCACGCCCGCCAGGGTGCCGTCCTCCAGTCGGCAGCTGCCGTCCTGCACGATCAGCAGCCGTTCATCCCAGCGGTGCTGGCCTTCCCCCAGGCCGTAGGGGGCCAGGGCATCGCTCACCAGCACCACCTGGTCCGGGGCCAGCCGCTGCAGCAGCACCGCCATGGTGGGGGCGACGTGCACCCCATCGGCGATCAGGCCGATCGCCACATCCCCCCGCAGGGCCGCCGCCGCCACCGGTCCCGGCGCCCGCCGGTGCATGTCGGGCATGGCATTGAAGGCGTGGGTGAGCATCGTCACCCCGGCCGCGAAGGCGGCCTGGGCCTGGGTCTCACTGGCGGCACTGTGGCCCAGGCTCACCACGATGCCCCGTTCGGCCAGGGCGGCGATCACCGTCTCTGCGCCTTCGAGCTCGGGGGCGAGGGTGACGAGATCGATGTCGTCTTCGAAGCCGTCGATGCGCTCCAGCAGGGCCGCCAGGCTCGGGGTGGCCAGGTGCTGGGCGGGGTGGGCGCCGCGCCGGGTGGGTTCCAGAAAGGGGCCCTCCAGATGGGCTCCCAGCAGTTGGCAGCGGCCCGGGCGGTGCCCTTGCCGCGCCGCCGCCAGCACGGCCAGGGCCTGGCGCAGCGGCTCCACAGCGCAGGTCACCAGGGTGGGGCAGATCGCCTCGACGCCATCGCGCCAGAGCCGCTCCAGCAGGTCCCCCAGCCGCGGCAGGTCGGCCTCGGTGAGTTCGGGGAAGGCCAGGCCCAGGCCACCGTTGATCTGCAGGTCCACCCCGGCCGGGCTGAGCCAGTCGCCGCCCCAGTCGTCACCGGCGGCCCGGCTGCCGTCGGGCAGGGGTTCCACCAGCGCGATCAGGTCGTCGGCGTCGAGGCCGATGCGCCAGCGCCGCTGGGCGCCGTGGCTGCAGCGCTGGGCCTGGGCCAGGCGAACGTTGCTGAGCCAGCGCATGGGTCGATGGGGGGCAGGTGTGGCGTCCGGGCGGCCAGACGGGACAATGCCATTCTCTGCCTGCGCCTGCGTGGTTGCCGTTCCCCCCTCCGATTCGCCCGCGGCCCCCGGGGTCCCCAGGGTCGCGGTGGTGATGGGCAGCGACTCCGACCTGCCCACCATGCAGCCGGCGGTGGCGATCCTGCAGCACTTCGGCGTGGCCACGGACGTGCGGGTGCTCTCGGCCCATCGCACCCCGCTGGAGATGGTGGCCTTCGCCCAAGAGGCTGCCGGCAGCGGACTGAAGGTGATCATTGCCGGCGCCGGAGGGGCCGCCCACCTGCCCGGCATGGTGGCCGCGCTCACCACCCTGCCGGTGGTCGGTGTGCCGGTGCAGAGCCGGGCCCTCTCCGGTGTGGATTCGCTCCACTCGATCGTGCAGATGCCCGCCGGTATCCCCGTGGCCACCGTGGCCATCGGCAACGGCACCAACGCCGGCCTGCTGGCGGTGCAGATCCTGGCGACCGCTGACGCGGAGTTGGCGGCGGCCCTCGTGGCTTACCGGGCCGGACTGCATGCCCAGGTGACGGCCAAGGACGCCCGCCTGCAAGCGCTGGGCAGCCTGGCCTACCTCGAGCAGATGGGCTGATGCTGGAGCGGCTCGTTCTGCCCCCCTGGTTGAAGGCCGGCCTGGCCCTGCCCTTGTTGGTGCTCAACCTCTGGGTGCTGCGCCAGCTGCTGCTGCCCCTGGCCCCTTTCCCGGCCCTGTTTGTGGGGGCCGCCCTGATTGCCTTCCTGCTCGATTTGCCCAGCCGCTGGCTGATGGGCCGGGGGCTGCCGCGGGGGTTGGCCTATGCCCTGGTGGTGGGGGTGAGCGTGGGCCTGATCGGCCTGGCCGCCGTCTGGTTGGTGCCCCGTCTGATCGAGCAGCTGGGCGAGCTGATCACGGCCCTGCCCGCTTGGTTGGCCCAGGGGGAAACCCTGTTGCAACAGCTGCAGGCCTGGGCGGTGGCGCGGGGCCTGCCCACCGATTTCGGCGATCTCAGCAGTGACCTGCTGACCCGTACCAGCCAGCTGGCCCGCCAGTTCAGCCAGCAACTGCTCAGCCTGCTGGGCACCACCGTGGGCCTCACGGTGAACACCGTGATCGTGCTGGTGCTGGCGGTGTTTCTGCTGCTGGGCGGCGAGGGGATCAGTGCCGGCCTGGCCCAGTGGCTGCCGCCCCGGGTGCGGGAGCTGGTGGTGGCCACCCTGAACCGCACCTTCCGGGGCTATTTCGCCGGCCAGGTGGTGCTGGCCCTGATCCTCAGCCTGGCCCAGATCGTGGTGTTCACCCTGTTGGGCATCCCCTATGGGGTCTTGTTTGCGGTGGCGATCGGGTTCACCACCCTGGTGCCCTATGCCAGCGCCCTCACGATCGTGGCCGTGAGCCTGTTGCTCGCCCTGGATGATCCCCGCACGGGCCTCGAAGTGCTGGCTGCCGCCATCACCGTGGGCCAGGTGGTGGACCAGGTGATCCAGCCCCGGTTGATGGGTCGGATTGTGGGGTTGCAGCCGGCCTGGCTACTGATCAGCCTGCCGGTGGGGGCACGGCTGGGCAGCCTGCTGGGCCTCGGGGATTTGCTGGGTCTGCTGCTGGCCGTGCCGGTGGCCAGCTGTGCCAAAACCTTTCTCGATGCCTGGGGCGACCAGCTCCGCTCCGGTGAGCTGCCGGTGCTCAGGCCCCCGGGGGGATCACTCCCTGAGCCGCCAGGTAGCTGAGCACCTGCGCCACCGAGTCCTCCAGGCTCGCGTTGCCGGTGTCCACCCGCAGCTCGGGCTGTTCGGGGGCCTCGTAGGGGCTGGAGATGCCGGTGAACTCCTTGATCTCGCCGGCCCGGGCCTTGGCATACAGCCCCTTGGTGTCGCGCTGTTCGCACACGTCCAGATCGGCGGCGCAGTGGATCTCGATGAAGTCGCCGCCGTCCACCAGGGAGCGGGCCTTGTCGCGGTCGGCCTTGAAGGGCGAGACGAAGGCGGTCAGCACCACCACGCCCGCGTCCAGAAACAGCTTGCTCACTTCGCCGATGCGGCGGATGTTCTCCTCGCGGTCGGCGTCGGAGAAGCCCAGGTCCTTGCAGAGGCCGTGGCGGATGTTGTCGCCATCGAGCACGTAGCAGCTCAGCCCCCGCTCAAACAGGGCGGAGTTCACGGCGTTGGCCAGGGTGCTCTTGCCGGAGCCGCTCAGGCCCGTGAACCAGAGGATTGCGCTGCGGTGGCCCTGCTGTCCGGCCCGGGCGGCCCGGTCCACCGAGGTGTGGTGCCAGGCGATGTTGGTCGAGGCTCCCTGGTTGGTGAGGTCGCCGTAGGGGACCGTTGGCGGGACTGGGGAGGCGGCCATCGCGCTCGGGGGCAGGCTGATGGGCCAAGTATCTCCCGTGGCCTGCGCCCTCGCGCCTTAGGTGCGGCCCGAGAACAGCAGGCGCCAGACCTCCAGCACCATCACGCCGATCCAGGCGACGATGCACAGCCCCACGGCCGCCGCGGCAATGTCCTTGGTGGCGCCGATCTGGGGCGCCCGATCGGGCTGCACGTAGTCACACAGCTCTTCAATGGCGGTGTTCAGCAGCTCCGCTGCCAGCACCAGGGCCGTGGCCACCAGCAGCAGGCCGAAGTCCACCCAGGAGCGCTGGGCAAAGGCCACCGCCAGCAGCAGCACCGAGAGAACGAGCTTGTAGGCCACGGCCGTGTCCCGCATGGCCAGGCGCAGCCCGTGCAGGGCCACGCGGCATTTGCGCAGGGGGGCGTAGGGCCGGGGATTGGTTGCGGGCATCTCAGCCCCCCGCCTGCTTGGGCCGGTAGCCGGCCTTCTCCAGGGCGGCCAGGGCCGGGGCCACCTGGTCGCCCTGAAGCTCGATCACCCCGTCCTTCACGGTGCCGCCAGTGCCGGCGGCGGCCTTGAGCTGTTTCAGCAGAGCCTTGAGCTCGGCGTCCGGTGCCTCCAGGCCGGTGATGGCCGTCACCAGCTTTCCGCCCTTCCCCGTCTTGGTGCGTTGGACGCGCACCCGCTGCTGGGCCTTCAGGGTGGGCCCACCCGCCGGGCCGTCGGCCGCGCCACGCTCCAGGCTTTCCGGCCTGCTGAATTCCTGCCAGCCGCTCTTGGCCATGGCCGCTTCTTACGCTGAGGTGATCTTGCTCCGCCGCCGGTGACCAGCACCGTTCCCCCTGTGTCCACTGCCAGCGGCCTGTCTTCCGCCAGCGGCCCCGATCCCAGCGCCCTGGAGCTGGCGGCCCGCCCCAACAGCCTGGGCCGCTATGGCCAGTTCGGCGGCCAGTACGTGCCCGAAACCCTGATTCCCGCCCTGGCGGAGCTGGAGCAGGCGGCCGCTGAGGCCTGGAAGGATCCGGCCTTCACCGATCGGCTCAACCATCTGCTGCGCACCTATGTGGGGCGCCCCAATCCCCTGTATGAGGCGGAGCGGCTCACCGAGCACTACCGCCGCGCCGAGGGCGGTCCGCGCATCTGGCTGAAGCGGGAAGACCTCAACCACACCGGTGCCCACAAGATCAACAACGCCCTCGGCCAGGCGCTGCTGGCCCTGCGCATGGGCAAGAAGCGGATCATTGCCGAAACCGGCGCCGGCCAGCACGGCGTGGCCACGGCCACCGTGTGTGCCCGTTTCGGCCTGGAGTGCGTCGTGTACATGGGCGCCGAAGACATGCGCCGCCAGGCCCTCAATGTGTTCCGCATGCGCCTGTTGGGCGCCACGGTGCAACCCGTGACGGCCGGCACCGCCACCCTCAAGGACGCCACCAGCGAGGCCATCCGCGACTGGGTGACCAACGTGGAGAGCACCCACTACATCCTCGGTTCGGTGGCGGGGCCCCATCCCTTCCCGATGCTGGTGCGGGATTTCCACGCTGTGATCGGCGAGGAAACCAAGCGCCAGTGCCATGAGGCCTTCGGTCGCAATCCCGACGTGCTCGTGGCCTGCGTGGGCGGCGGCTCCAATGCCATGGGCCTCTTCCATCCCTTCGTGCCCGACACGGCCGTGCGCCTGATCGGCGTGGAGGCCGCGGGCGACGGCGTGGCCACCGGCCGCCATGCCGCCACCATCACCGAGGGCCGCGTGGGGGTGCTGCACGGCGCCATGAGCCTGCTGCTGCAGGACGAGGAAGGCCAGGTGCAGGAAGCCCACTCGATCAGCGCTGGCCTCGATTACCCCGGCGTGGGCCCCGAGCACAGCTACCTGAAAACCATCGGTCGGGCCGAATACGGGGCCGTCACCGATGCGGAGGCCCTCGATGCCCTGCAGCTCCTCTGCCGGCTTGAGGGCATCATCCCGGCCCTGGAAACGGCCCACGCCTTCGCCTGGCTGGAGACGCTCTGCCCCACCCTCGCTCCCGGCACCGAGGTGGTGCTCAACCTCTCGGGCCGCGGCGACAAGGACGTGAACACCGTGGCCGAGAAGCTCGGTGACCAGATGGGCCGTTAGCCCATCAGTCCGTCACCGCAACAGCCGCTCCAGCACCTGGGCCACGGAACGCACCGTGGCTCGGGCCGTGGCGTAGGCCATGCGCATCGGCCCCACCAGGGCCACCTGGCCAATGCCCCCATCGCCGCTGCGGTAGTTGGCCTGCACCACGGCGCACTGGTGCAGCGCCCGGTGGGGATGCTCGGCGCCGATCCAGATGCCTGGTTGGGGCAGCAGCTGCTGGGGGGCATCCTCCACCAGTTCCACCAGGGGGCGCAGGCTCAGGGTTTGGCTGAATTCCGGCTGGGCCAGCAGGCCCGCCAGGCCCGTGGTCACGGCACCCTCGCCTTCCAGCTGGCGGGATTGGCCGTGGCTGGCCAGGGCCTGACGCAGCACGGAGCCGCTGCTGCCGAGATGGGAGGGCAGGCTGTTCCAGTCGATGGCGCCCCCCTGGAGCTGGTCGCTCACCCAGCGTTCCAGGGGGGCCAGTTCCGCCTCGGCCTGGGCGGGGAGTCGCAGGTTGAGGTTGCTGGCGGTGGCGCCGCCTTCCACCAGAAACACCAGCAGCCGCTCGCCGCTGGCCACCAGTCGCAGGGCCTGGAGCTGGGCCTGCTGGCGTTGGGGACGGGTGATCAGGCTGAGCAGGCCGGTGAGATCGGCCAGGCGCCGGCTGAGGTGCACCAACAGGTCGTCGAGGGCCGCCCATTGGAGGCTCAGGCCGGTGAGCTCCCGCTCCAGCTGCAGGGCCGCGGCCCCCGGGGCGGGGAGCAGTTGATCCACGTAGGTGCGGTAGCCCTGCTGGCTGGGGATCCGGCCCGCCGAGGGGTGGGGCTGGGTGAGCAGGCCGCGCTGCTCCAGGGCCCCCATGGCGGAGCGCACCGTGGCCGGGCTGGCTTGCAGGCCGAAGCGGCGCACCAGGGTCTGGCTGCCCACGGGCTCCATCGTGTCCACGTAATGGCGCACCGCCAGTTGGAGCACCTCCTGCTGCCGAGGTGGCAAGGGCCTGGTGGACGCGGACTGCAA
>JBIIQK010000003.1:0-21811 GCA_044342135.1 Cyanobium sp. | reverse complement strand
GGGCCGGCACCGAGCCAGGGGCTGCGGCATCGGCCCGATCCAGGGCCTGCTGCCAGGCCGCGGCCTGGCCCGGAGCCACGCTCACCAGGATGCGGGCACCGCCTTCGCCAAACAGCAGCCGATCCAGCCGGGTGGTGCTGGCCGGGAGCTCCAGCTGGGCGCCGAGGGGCGTGCCGGCGGCCGCAGCGGCTATGCAGCACTCAGCGGCAGCCACCGCCAGGCCGCCGTCGCTGAGGTCGTGGGCGGAGGCCACCAGGCCAGTGGCAATCGCCTGGCGCAGGAAGGCCTGCACCGAGCGCTCCAGCGCCAGATCGATCTCGGGCGGGCGCCCCGTGACGGCTCCATGCAACCGCTCCAGGTAGCTGCTGCCGGCCAGGCCCAAGCGGGGATCGGCTGGAGTCTCACCCGTTTCCAACGGCACCCCCAGCAGCCAGATGGCATCGCCGGCTGAGCCCCAGGCCTGGCCGCGCACGTGCTCCAGGTTGTGCACCAGACCCACCATGCCCACCACGGGAGTGGGATGGATCGGCTGCATGGTGCCGTCGGGCAGGCGGGTCTCGTTGTAGAGGGAGACGTTGCCGCCGGTCACCGGTGTATCCAGGGCACTGCAGGCGGCCGAGAGACCGCGGCAGGCCATCGCCAGCTGCCAGTAGCCGGTGGAGGTTTCGGGAGAGGGGAAGTTGAGGTTGTCGGTGATCGCCAGGGGCTCGGCCCCCACGCAGCTGAGGTTGCGGGCCGCCTCGGCCACTGCCGCCATGCCACCGCGCTCGGGGTCGAGGGCCACCCAACGGTTGGGGCAATCCACCACCGCCGCCACGCCACGAGTGGCCGCCGCCATGGCACCCTCGCCCTGCTGGGGCCGCAGCCGCACCACGGCCGCATCTGCACCGCCGGGAGGCACCACGGTGTTGGCCTGCACCTGGTGGTCGTACTGGCGGTACACCCAGCGTTTGGAGGCGATGGTGGGGTCATCGAGCAGCGCCAGCAGGGCCTGGTTCCAGCTGAGGGTGCTACCGCCGGCTATCGTGCCTACGGAGGTTGCGGCGGGCAACTGGGCCTCGCTCCAGCGCCAGTGGGCCTGGATCTCTGCCGGGGGTTCGCTGATCAGGGTGTGGTGGTTGATCGGGGTGTCGTCCGCCAGGGCGCTGGCGGGCACCTCGGCCGCCACGGCGCCGTGCTGCAACACGCGCACGATGTTGTCTTCCAGCACCCGGCCCACCACGGCGGCCTGCAGCCCCCAGCGCGTAAAACGCGCCATCAGCGCCTGCTCCGTACCGGGCTTTACCACAAACAGCATCCGCTCCTGGGATTCGCTGAGCAGGAACTCGTAGGGGGTCATGCCGGCCTCGCGGGCGGGCACCTTGTCGAGATCCAGCTCGATGCCCAGCCCGCCTTTGGCAGCCATCTCCGAGCAGCTGCAGGTGAGGCCGGCGGCGCCCATGTCCTGGGCGGCCACCACATCGCCGCTCTGGAAGGCCTCCAGGCAGGCCTCGATCAGGCCCTTCTCCAGGAAGGGATCGCCCACCTGCACGGCGGGGCGGTCATCGAGGGAGGCCTCCGTGAGCTCGGCGCTGGCGAAGCTGGCGCCGCCCATGCCGTCGCGGCCGGTGGTGCTGCCCACGTACACCACGGGATAGCCCACCCCCTCGGCACCGGAACAGACGATCTCCTCGGTTTCCATCAGGCCCAGGGCCATGGCGTTCACCAGGGGGTTGCCGGAGTAGCTGGGATCGAAGGCCACCTCGCCGCCCACCGTGGGCACGCCCACGCAGTTGCCGTAGTGGGCGATGCCCGCCACCACGCCCTCCATCAGGCCCACGTTGCGCTCATCCTCCAAGGGGCCAAAACGCAGGGCATTGAGCAGGGCAATCGGCCGGGCGCCCATGGTGAAGATGTCGCGCAGGATGCCCCCCACACCCGTGGCCGCCCCCTGGAACGGCTCCACCGCCGAGGGGTGGTTGTGGCTCTCGATCTTGAAGGCCAGGCGCTGGCCCTCGCCCAGGTCCACCACGCCGGCGTTCTCGCCGGGGCCCACCAGGATGCGCGGGCCGGTGGTGGGGAAGCCCTGCAGCAGCGGCCGCGAGTTGCGGTAGCAGCAGTGCTCCGACCACATCACCCCGAACATGCCCAGCTCGGCCCGGTTGGGGGCCCGGCCGAGACGGCGGCAGATCTCGTCGTAGTCGGCCTGGCTCAGGTTTTCCTTCTTGAGAGCCTCGGCAACCGCGTAGTCGGGCGCGGTGAACGCTGAATCGGCGGCGACGACCACAAGCGGCTAGGCAAGATCCCTCCAGTCTCGCCGAGCGACCGCGGGGGCGATGGCCTGCCTGTGGATGGGGGAGTGTCCTGAGTTCTGTACAGGCTGTACAGCGTTGAACCCTGGTGACTCAGAGCCAGGGATCCTCCTCGTCAGAGGGTGATTCGGCCGACGGCGCGGATCGGCCTGGACGACGACCTCTCTCGATGGGCTCGGGCCAGTGGTCCCAGTCGTCATCGTCGGGATTCCAGGAACGGGACTCCGCCTGCGGCCGTTCCTGCCAATCCGACCGGGGCTCCTCAAGCCAGCCCTCGAGCCGCTCCTCGAAACGGCTGCCCGCCTCCTGCACCTGATCCCGCCAGCGCCGCGACCGGCGCAACAACTCCTGGCGCACGCTGGCCCGGGCCAGGGGCAAATCATCCAGGCTGGCCAAGCCGGTAAACACCTGGCCGGGCTGCTGATCCACCAACCGATCGAGGCTCAGGCGCCAGCGGCTGCTGCCCGGCAGACGTGGATCACTACGGCTCACCAGGTAGTGAAGGATGCGGCCGGTGCGCAGCTCAATAGCGGCATCGGCCAGGGTGCCAATGGCCTGCTGCTGGCGATCGAGCACGGCTGCCTCGATCAGGCTGGGCAGGCGGTCGACCACGGCCTGCTCGGTTTCGGCAGGCGGCCCCTGGGCCAGCACCTCAAGCTCGGTGAGCCCCCGCAACTGGTTGAGACGCCACACCAGACGGCGGGATCCGAAGGCGGACGGCTTGGACACCCAGCCCAGCACCCGATGCACGGGGGGGTGCATCCACACCTGCAGCCCGGCGCCGTGGTCGAGCCCTTGATCGCAACGCACGTGCCGGCGCAGCAGCTCACTCAGCAGCAACTGCTCCGGGAGGGCCACCACCGTCAGCTGCGGATCTGAACAGGCATCACCAGGTAGGTGAACTGGGCCCCATCGGCGGGTGTGAGGATCGCCGGGGTGGTGGGCGCATTGCACTGCAGCAGCACCTGGTCGCAGGCCATGGCCTTGAGGCCATCGAGCAGGTAGCGCACGTTGAAGGCGATCTGGATGGCGTCGCCGCTGATCGAAGCGGCCAGGGCTTCCGAGCCGCTGCCCACGTCCTGGGCATCCGCCTGGATCACCAGCTGGCCCGTGGCCGGTTCGGCACTGAGTTTGACCACGTTGTTGTGCTGGTCGGCCAGCACCGCCACCCGCTCCAGGCCGGACACAAAGGCCCGGCGATCGAGGCTGATCGTGCGGCTGAAGCTCTCGGGAATCAGCTGGCGGTAGTTGGGGTAGGTGCCATCCAGGCTGCGGCTGGTGAGCACCTGGTCGGCCCAGAGAAACACCACCTGGCCCCGGTCGCAGAACAGGCTCAGGGGTTCCTCCGACTGGCGACCGGACAGCAGCCGTTCCAGCTCCCGCAGGGAGCGGGCCGGCACGGTGACGGCGAAGGGCTCGCCGTCACCGGCGGCCGCGGGGTCGTTGGCGTGGGCGAGGCAGAGCACGGCTAAGCGATGGCCATCGGTGGCGGCGCATTCCAATCCGGCGGGATCGAGGCGCAGATGCACGCCAGTGAGGAGCTGCTTGGCCTCATCCCCACTGCTGGCAAAGAGGGTGGCCCGCAGGCCCTTCACCAGGGCATCAGCTTCCAGCCGAATGGGCGTGCCGCTCTGGACCAGGGGTAGATCGGGGAAATCCTCCGCCGGCATGCCCCGCATCTGGTAGCTGCCCGAGAGGCTGGTGAGCTCTACCTGTTCCGCCCCTTCGGCGCAGGCCAGCGTGATCGGGCTGTCACTCGAAAGGCGAGAGACAATTTCACCGAACAGACGGGCCGGCAGGGTGATGGCCCCGCTGGTTTCCACACTGGCGGGAAGGCTGGTCTGGATACCGAGGCTGAGATCAAAGCCAGTGAGGCTCAACCGGCCCGTGCCGGCATCAGCCGTGAGCAGCACGTTGGCCAACACCGGATGGGTAGGGCGGCTGGCCACGGCCCGGCTCACCAGCTGCAGGCTGGTGCTGAGTTCGGACTGGGAACAGACCAGCTTCATGGCGTTTGGGCTGGCAGGCCTGACGGCTGCGAAAACGGTGCCCCCACGCTTCCACAGGCAGGCTGATTCCGCAACGCCGGTGAACCGTCCTTCCGGGTCTGTTCGATCATTGGATTAAAGGATTTCTAGAGAAGAAAACAACCCGTCGTCGTAGGGGCTGGGGGAATCGGGGAAAACCTCAGGAACTCAAGTCGGAACAAGCCTTTTCGCGGTTGATCTGTTGGGGTTTGATCCCAGGCAGCTGGGGGTTGATCCCCGTTTTCCGCTCTTTCCAGCCCATGGGGAAAACGCCAGAGACTTGGAGGACGATCAGTGTGGGTCGGCTGTCCCCGGAGTGGGCCTGGTTTTCCCCAGGCTTCCGGCAGACGCTTTGCCGATTGGACTGGGGCTATCGGTCGGTTTAGAAGCCCATCACGGCGGCCACCTTCGCCGTATCCGCTTCCAGGCCCGTGTGGAAGCGGGCGTCGTTGTGTTCGATGGCGGTGGTGGGGTCTTTCAGGCCATTGCCGGTGAGCACGCACACCACGGTGGCTCCAGCTGGCACCTCGTCCCGGCGCTTCAGCAGACCGGCAACGGAGGCGGCGCTGGCGGGTTCACAGAACACCCCCTCACCGGACCCCAGCAGCTTGTAGGCGTCGATGATTTCGGCGTCGGTGACCGCCATGAAGCCGCCGCCGCTTTCGCTGCGGACGTTGAGGGCTTTCTCCCGGTTCACGGGGTTGCCGATGCGGATGGCGGTGGCGATGGTGTCCGGCTGCTCCACCGTGTGGCCCAGCACCAGGGGGGCTGATCCCGCGGCCTGGAACCCCATCATTCGGGGGAGTCGGCGGCAGTGTCCGGCTGCCTTGTACTCGTTGAATCCCATCCAGTAGGCGCTGATGTTGCCGGCGTTGCCCACGGGGATGCAGAGCCAGTCAGGCGCTTCACCCAGGGCATCCACCACTTCGAAGGCGGCTGTTTTCTGACCCTGGAGCCGGTAGGGATTCACCGAATTCACCAGGGTGATCGGGTACTGGTTGGCCACGTCTTGCACGATCGCCAGGGCCCGGTCGAAGTTGCCCTGGATGGCGATCACCTCGGCGCCGTAAAGCAGGGCCTGGGCCAGTTTTCCCTGGGCCACGTAGCCATCCGGGATCAGCACGAAGGCCCGCATGCCGCCGCGGCGGGCATAGGCGGCCGCGGCGGCCGAGGTGTTGCCGGTGCTGGCGCAGATCACCGCTTCCGAGCCCGCTTCCTTGGCCTTGGAAATGGCCATGGTCATGCCGCGGTCCTTGAAGGAGCCGGTGGGGTTCAGTCCGTCGTATTTGAGGTAAACCTTGACCCCCCGGCCGATCCGCTCGGCGATCACCGGAGCCGGAATCAGGGGAGTCGAGCCCTCGTGCAGGGTGATCACCGGGGTCTTGGCGGACACCGGCAACCAGCGCCGGTAGGCCTCGATCAGGCCGGGCCAGTCCTGCATCGTCGGACGGGCACCGAACGGTCCCTTGCTCAGACGCCTCAGGGATCGAAGCAAGGGCACAGGTGGCTGCGGTGGCTCGAGCGAATCTACGGCGCGGCTTTGGAGCTGTCGCCGCGGAGGCCATCCAGGGGCGATTCGGAGAAGAAGCGCACCAGCTCCGTGATCGAACTGGCCTTGCTCATCAGGTTCATCAGAGCCGGGATGCTCACTTCCAGCTCCCGGGTGGGGTAGGCCCGCAGGAAGGACAGGGCTGAGATCGACCCCTTCCCCTCCACCACTCCCATCACCATCGCCGAGCGCAGGGCCGGGATGCCCACCTGCGAGGCCTGCAACGGATACACCACCGTGGCGACCCGTTGCAGGATCGCCTCCCCAATGCGGGTGTTGAGCAGCCTGCTCACCAGGGTGACGGGAAGGGCGATGGATTGGTTCAGCAGCTTGCCGATCTCCACGGGGTTTTGGTTGCTGAAACGGAGCACATCGGCCAGCAGGCCCCGGGCCTGGCCGGTCTGGGCCAGATGCTCCAGGTCGGCCACGGCGATCGAACGGCGAAAGGCACCACTCACAAACACCAGGTTGTCGGCGGCCGAGGCCCTGGGTGGCGCCACGGCCATAGGGCTCAGCAAGCCGAAGCCCAGCAGGGTGGCGGCGAGGGCCTGGCCGACGGCTTGAGGGGTGCGCATGGGCCGCTGGAGTTGCATGGAAGTCAGCCTAGGTCGGGTTTGTGCTGGCCCAGCCGGGTAGGTCAGGCGGGCACGAGTACATCGCGCACCAGTCGCACCACGCTCCGTTCGGCCAGGCCCTTGGCGAGCTGAACACCCATCTGGCGCAGTTCCGGTTCACCGAGCAGGCGTGGCAGGCGCCGCACGAGCATCTGGGGTTCGAAGCCCGGCAGGGCCTTGAGGATGCCGGTGAGTTGGCGCACCGGTTCCAGGTCGAGCAGGGGTTCGTTGGCTTCGCTGAGGCGGTGGCGCCGCAGGCCGGGGGGTTGGAGCCGTTCCGGCAGCCGCTTGCCGAGCCGCAGCGTGGTCTGCCAGGCCAGGGCATCCATGCGGGCCACCATGGCGTCCACCAGCTGCTGGCGCAGCAGGCCGCCATTGGGGGAGAACAGGAAGGTGAGCACCTGGTCGAGCAGCCCCTCCAGATCCAGCTGGGTGCCCTGGGAGGCGCTGGCGATCAGGTTGTCGAGCCGCTGCCAGCGGAAGATGTCGCCATCGAACAGCATCTCCTTGAGGCTCTGGCGCAGCCCAGGATCGGGATCTTCCATCAGCCGCCGGGCGAAGTAGGGATAGGCGGCGCCGAGGATCTTGAACTCGGGATCCACGCTCAGGGCGATGCCCTCCAGGGTCACCAGGGAGCGGATGATCAGGGCGTAATAGGGCGGCACCCGGAACGGGAAGCGATACATCACGCCGGAGAGGTCGTCGGTGACGGCCTTGAAGTCCATGCGGCTGACGCCCTGCTCGATCGCCTGGCCGAACACCTTTTCAAAGGCCGGCACGATCGGCTCGAGGTTCACGTCCTCGGCCAGGAAGCCCAGGCTTACAAAATCCTTGCTGAGCTTGCCGAAGCTGCGGTTCACCAGGTGCACCACCGCCTGGATCAGGCCGGTGCGCGATTCCCGGCTCACCTCGCTCATCATGCCGAAATCCAGGTAGGCCAGGCGTCCGTCCGACAGGGCCAGCAGGTTGCCGGGGTGGGGATCGGCGTGGAAGAAGCCGTGTTCCAGCAGCTGTTGCAGGCTGCAGTTCACCCCCACCGTCACCATGTCGTCGGGGTCGACGCCGATGCCGCGCACGGCTTCGAGGTTGGTGAGTTTCACTCCCTCGATCCACTCCATGGTGAGCACCCGGCGGCTCGTGGCCTGGTGGTAGATGCGGGGAACGGCAATGCGGGGGTTGTGGGCGTGCAGCTCGGCGAACCGCTCCGCGTTGGCCGCTTCATTGCAGTAGTCCATCTCCTCGAACACCCGCTTGCCCAGCTCGTCGATCAGGGCCACCAGATCGCTGCGGATCAGGCCGACGTTCTGGTTGAGCCAGGCGGCGATGTTGCGCACGATGTAGAGGTCGAGCGTGATCTGCTCCCGCAGACCGGGCCGCTGCACTTTCACGGCCACCGCCTGGCCGCCCTTGAGCACCCCCTTGTGCACCTGGCCGAGGGAGGCGGCGGAGATCGGTTCGGCGTCCAGCTGCTCGTAGATGGACAACACCGGCGCACCCAGGTCTTCTTCGATGCAGGCCATGGCCAGGGCCGACTCGAAGCCGGGCAGCTGGTCCTGGAGCTGGGCCAGTTCCTCGAGCAGCAGGGGCGGCACGATGTCGGGCCGGGTGGAGAGGGCCTGACCGGCCTTGATGAAGGCGGGGCCGAGGGAGGCCACCAGATCGGCGGCTTCCTTGGCGCGGGCGCGGGCCCGATCGGTGGTTTTGAGTTGGCCAGTGAGCCAGTCGAAGCCCACCCCCAGCAGGTAGAGGCCAATGGGCACCAGGGTTTGCCACAGGCGCCGAATCAGCCGTTGGGGGTGGCCGGCATAGATGCGGGTGATCGCGGCTGGGTCGTAGCTCAGCAGGCCTGAAGCCTCGATGAAGTCGCTGAGTTCGGCCGGGGTTTCAGGGGTGGCGCTCGCCATGCTCGGGGGCCATGGGGCCATCTGAAAGATCTTTCCCTCTTCTAAACGAAAGAGACAGCCGCTACGGTCGGCTCCAACACCCGGCGGCCGCTATCCGCCACCCGTCGCGCCCGTGCTGACTGGACTGCGCCTCAGCAACATCGCCCTGATCGAGCGGCTGGAGCTGAGCTTCCGCGACGGCTTCACGGTGCTCACCGGCGAAACCGGCGCCGGAAAATCGATCCTGCTTGATGCCCTCGATGCCCTGCTGGGTGGGGCCCAGGGCAGCGCGGGTGCCCGCCTGCTGCGCCGGGGCGCTGAGCGCGGTGTGATCGAGGCCAGTTTCAGCCTGTCGCCGCCCCTGCAGGCCTGGATGCGGCAGCAGGAACTGGAGCTGGACGAGGAGGAACTGCTGCTCAGCCGCGAGTGGCGCCTCAGCGACGATCGCCTCACCAGCCGCAACCGGCTCAACGGGGTGGTGGTGAGCCGCGCCCAGATCCAGGAGCTGCGGCCCCTGCTGCTCGACCTCACCGTGCAGGGCCAGACCCAGCAGCTCGCCCGGCCGGGCCAGCAGCGGCGCTGGCTGGATCGCTTTGCCGGTGAGAGTTTGCAGCCCCTGCTGGAGCCGGTGGCGGCGGCCTGGCGCGATTGGAAACAGGCCGCGGCGAGCCTGGAGCAGGCCCGCGCCGGGTGGGAGCAGCTGCAGCAACGCCGCGCCGAGCAGGAGCGGCTGCTGGCCGAACTGGAGGCGGCCCAGCTGGAGGACCCCCTGGAGCGGCAGCGGCTGCAGGCGGAGGAAAACCGCCTGGCCCATGGGGTGCGGCTGCAGGAGGGGGTGATGGTGCTGTTGGGCCGGCTGGTGGAGGGGGCCGAGCAGGCGCCCTCGGTGCTGGATCACCTGGCGGCCTGTGAACAGGAGCTGCTGCAGATGGAGGCCCTTGATGGCGATGTCGCCGCCCTGCGCAGTGGCTGCACCGACGGCTTAGCGGCCCTGCAGGATCTGGTGCGCGACCTGGAGCGCTACGGCGCCGCGCTCGAGAGTGATCCGGAAAGCCTCGATGCCCTGCAGGAGCGCATGGCCCTGCTCCGGGCCCTGGAGCGGCGCCACGGCCAGGAGCTGGCCGAGCTGATCGTGCTGCGCGATCGCCTGCAGGAGCAGCTGGCTCCCGGGGGTGGGGAGGCGTCGCTGGAGGCGCTGGAGCGGGCCGAGCTCACGGCGCGCCTGGCCCGCGACCAGGCCAATGCTGGGCTCACGGCGGCCCGGGAGGTGGCGGCCCGGCTGCTGGAGCAGCAGTTGATGGAGGCCCTGCGGCCGATGGGCCTGGCCAATGTGCGCTTTGCGGTGGCGATCACGCCGGCGCTGCCGGGGGAAGAGGGTGCCGATGCGGTGCAGTTTCAGTTTTCCGCGAACCCCGGCGTGCCCCTGGCCCCCCTGGCAGAAGTGGCCTCCGGCGGTGAGATGTCGCGCTTTCTGCTGGCCCTGAAAACCTGCCTGGCCGCCGCCGATTCCCACGTCACCCTGCTGTTCGATGAGATCGATACGGGTGTCAGCGGCCGGGTGAGCGGCGCCATGGCGGAACTGCTGCAGCGCCTGGCCCAGCAGCGGCAGGTGTTCTGCGTCACCCACCAGCCCCTGGTGGCCGCGGCGGCTGACCACCACTTCCGGGTGTCGAAGCAGGTGGTGGAGGGGATCACCCACACGCGGGTGTCCCACCTGCGGGACACTCAGGCCCGCCAGGCGGAGCTGGCGGAACTGGCTGGCGGTGACTCGGGTGAGGCCCGCACCTATGCCGCCAGCCTGTTGGATCACCACGGTCGCTAGAACCGCCGCAGGTTTCCTGTTGCAGCTCCATGGCGCCATCCCAGGCCGTTGCCGTTCCGGCCCGTTGGAGCGGCGAGGCCATGCCGGACCAGAGCGGTCGGCTGGCCCTGATCACCGGCGCCAACAGCGGCCTGGGCCTGGAGAGTGCCCGCGCCCTGCTGGCCCGGGGGGCCACGGTGCTGCTGGCCTGCCGCAGCCTGGAGCGGGCTGAGGCGGCCCGCCAGGCTCTGGGCGGCGCGAGTGCGATCGAGCTGCTGGAGCTCGACTTGGCCGACCTCGACAGCGTGGTGCGGGCTGCCGCCACCGTGGCGGAGCGCTTCGGGCGCCTGGATCTGCTGCTCAACAACGCCGGTGTGATGGCGCCGCCCCGCCAGCTCACCCGCCAGGGCTTTGAGCTGCAGTTTGGGGTGAATCACCTGGGCCACTTCGCCCTCACCCGGTTGCTGTTGCCCCTGCTGCAGGCCGGCCCGGGGGGGCGGGTGGTGCAGGTGACCTCCGGGGCCCAGTATTTCGGCCGCCTGACCTTTGACGATCTGCAGGGCGAGCGCCGCTACGACCGCTGGGCCGCCTACGGCCAGAGCAAGTTGGCCAACGTGGTGTTCGCCTATGAACTGCAGCGCCGCCACCCTGGCTTGCTGTCGGCGGCAGCCCATCCGGGCCTGGCCCGCACCAACCTCCAGCCCGCTTCGATCGCCGCTAGCGGTGCCCGCTTTGAGGGGGTGGTGTATCGACTGTTGGATCCCCTGTTCCAGAGCGCCGCCCAGGGGGCCCTGCCCCAGCTGTTTGCCGCCACCGCGGCGGAAGCGGAGCCTGCCGGTCACTACGGCCCTAGCCAGTTCGGAGGGATGCGGGGTTGGCCGGCGGCGGTGCGGCCGGCGCCGGCGGCCCTCGATCCGGCCCAGGGGGAGCGCCTCTGGCAGGTGAGCGAGGAGCTGTGCCGCGGGGCTTGTCCGGCCTTTGCCCATGAGCCCTAACGGAGATCCGTAGACTGATTTGTTCCTGAGCCGTCTGGATGCCCCGCGCCAAGAGCTCTGCTGCCGACAGCTCTGCTACCAACGGTGCAGCCGCCAGCAGAACCCTCGCCCAGACCGTTCACGAAAAGGCCCTTGATCCCAGCCGGGTGCTCAGCGGCGGCTCCCTGGAGGACGTGATCCGGGTGCGGGGCGCCCGCCAGCACAACCTCAAGAACGTCGATCTCACGATCCCCCGCAACCGGCTGGTGGTGTTCACCGGGGTGAGCGGCAGCGGCAAGAGCTCCCTGG
Organism: Cyanobium sp.; assembly: GCA_044342135.1. GTDB lineage: Bacteria > Cyanobacteriota > Cyanobacteriia > PCC-6307 > Cyanobiaceae > Cyanobium_A. The sequence goes on along the minus strand of JBIIQK010000003.1, from coordinate 10,363 downwards.
CGTTCGACACGATCTTTGCCGAGGGCCAGCGCCGCTACGTGGAGAGCCTTTCGGCCTACGCGCGCCAGTTCCTGGGCCAGGTGGACAAGCCCGATGTGGACGCGATCGAGGGGCTGTCGCCGGCGATTTCGATCGACCAGAAATCCACCAGCCACAACCCCCGCTCCACCGTGGGCACGGTGACGGAGATCCAGGACTATCTGCGGCTGCTGTTCGGCCGCGCCGGCGAACCCCATTGCCCCCAGTGCGACCGCTCGATCCGGCCCCAGACCATCGACGAGATGGTGGATCAGATCCTGGCTCTGCCCGAGGGCACCCGCTACCAGCTGCTGGCGCCGGTGGTGCGGGGCAAGAAGGGCACCCACGTGAAGCTGCTGGGCGGCCTGGTGGCCGAGGGCTTCGCGCGGGTGCGGATCAACGGTGAGGTGCGCGAGCTGGCCGACAACATCGAGCTCGACAAAAACCACGCCCACAACATCGAGGTGGTGGTGGACCGGCTGGTGGCCCGCGAGGGCGTGCAGGAGCGGCTCACCGATTCGCTGCGCACGGCTCTCAAGCGCGGCGACGGCCTGGCCCTGGTGGAGGTGGTGCCTAAGGCGGGGGAGGAGCTGCCGGAGGGGGTGGAGCAGGAGCGGCTGTATTCGGAGAACTTCGCCTGCCCGGTGCACGGCGCCGTGATGGAGGAGCTCTCGCCGCGTCTGTTTTCCTTCAACAGCCCCTATGGCGCCTGCGCCGATTGCCATGGCATCGGCCATCTGCGCAAGTTCACCGCCGAGCGGGTGGTGCCCGATCCCAGCCTGCCGGTGTATGCGGCGATCGCCCCTTGGGCTGACAAGGACAACTCCTATTACTTCTCCCTGCTCTATTCGGTGGGGGAAGCGTTCAAGTTTGAGATCAAGACGCCCTGGAACCAGCTCACTGACGAGCAGCGCGATGTGCTGCTCAACGGCAGCCGCGAGCCAATCATGATCCAGGCCGACAGCCGCTACCGCAAGAGCGCCGGCTACGAGCGGCCGTTTGAGGGGATCCTGCCGATCCTGGAGCGCCAGCTGCGCGACGCCAGCGGCGAATCGGTGCGCCAGAAGCTGGAGAAGTATCTGGAGCTGGTGCCCTGCGCCACCTGCAAGGGGTTGCGGTTGCGGCCGGAAGCGCTGGCGGTGCGGGTGGGCCCCTATGCGATCCACGAACTCACGGCTGTGAGTGTGGGTGAAACCCTGCGGCGGATTGAGTCGCTGATGGGGGTGGGCGAGAGCGAAGGGGCCGAACCCTTGCTCACACCGCGCCAGATCCAGATCGGTGATTTGGTGCTGCGGGAAATCCGGCTACGCCTGAAATTCCTGCTGGATGTGGGGCTGGATTACCTCAGCCTGGATCGGCCGGCGATGACGCTCAGTGGCGGCGAGGCCCAGCGCATCCGGCTGGCCACCCAGATCGGCGCGGGTTTGACCGGGGTGCTGTACGTGCTTGATGAGCCGAGCATCGGCCTCCACCAGCGCGACAACGACCGGCTGCTCAACACCCTGTTGAAACTGCGGGATCTGGGCAACACCTTGATCGTGGTGGAGCACGACGAAGACACGATTCGGGCTGCCGACCATTTGGTGGACATTGGCCCGGGGGCGGGCGTGCACGGCGGCCACATCGTGGCGGAAGGCAGCCTGGCCAATCTGCTGGCGGCAGAGGATTCGCTCACCGGGGCCTATCTCAGTGGTCGCCGCGCGATCCCCACCCCGGCGGAGCGCCGCAGCAGCGGCACCCGGCGGATCACCCTGGTGGATTGCGCCCGCAACAACCTCTCGGGTTTCGATGTGGAGATTCCTCTGGGCCGGCTGGTGTGCGTCACCGGCGTGAGCGGCAGCGGCAAGAGCACCCTGGTGAATGAGCTGCTGCATCCGGCGCTGGAGCACCAGCTGGGCCTGAAGGTGCCCTTCCCCAGCGGGCTAGCGGAACTGCGCGGCATCAAGGCGATCGACAAGGTGATCGTGATCGACCAATCGCCGATCGGCCGCACGCCCCGCTCCAACCCCGCCACCTACACGGGGGCTTTTGATCCGATCCGCCAGGTGTTCGCCGCCACGGTGGAGGCCAAGGCCAGGGGCTATCAGGTGGGCCAGTTCAGCTTCAACGTGAAGGGCGGGCGCTGCGAGGCCTGCAGCGGCCAGGGGGTGAATGTAATCGAGATGAACTTCCTGCCTGATGTGTATGTGCAGTGCGATGTGTGCAAGGGGGCCCGCTACAACCGCGAAACCCTGCAGGTGACCTACAAGGGCCACACGATTGCCGATGTGCTGGAGATGACGGTGGAGCAGGCCGCCGATGTGTTCTCCGCCATTCCCCAGGCGGCCGATCGGCTACGCACCCTGGTGGATGTGGGCCTGGGTTATGTGAAGCTCGGCCAGCCGGCGCCCACCCTTTCCGGTGGTGAAGCCCAGCGGGTGAAGCTGGCCACCGAGCTCTCCAAGCGCGCCACCGGCAAAACGCTCTATCTGATTGACGAGCCCACCACCGGCCTCAGCTTCTACGACGTGCACAAGCTGATGGATGTGATGCAACGCCTCGTCGACAAGGGCAACTCGATCCTGGTGATCGAGCACAACCTCGATGTGATCCGCTGTGCCGACTGGATTGTGGATCTCGGCCCAGAAGGGGGAGATAAGGGAGGAGAGATCGTGGTGACGGGCACCCCAGAAGAGGTGGCTGAGCATCCCACCAGTCACACGGGCAGGTATCTCAAGCAGGTGCTGGAGCAGCATCCTCCTCAGGTTGTGGCAGGTTGAGTGGCGGTTTGAGGGTGGTGTTTGAGGGGTAGGGGAAGGACTGGGAGTGGCTTGGGTGGTGGTGGGTCCAGCAGTAGCAGGCATCGGTGCAAGGAGATTGGTTCCTGGACCAAGGCGCAAGAACTACTCAGACAAGGGCACACCTACCTTGACCGTGATAATGATGGGGAGGCGTGTGAGTCGCTGAAATGACGAACACCATTCAATGGCAAGACCAGTTCGGTACTGAGCATCACCACCAGACGAAGTAGAGCAATGCGGGTACCTTTGGGTTGCTCGGTCTGCTGCCGAACTAAAAGGTTTAGACCATGCAGAGAAAGCGTAGAATGCAGCATCAAAACTGATCGCCATCCAGTTCAATGAGCGAGCGAATCTACAAAGTGCCCTCAAGAGTCCTGTTTGGACTAGGGACATACGACCTGATCAGGGGGTTCATGCACACATTCGTTTTGAAGTGGTCAGGAACAAACATCGCTGGATTCAATCCTGAAACGACACCGATTGATCAGTTTTTCATGCTGGGAACATTTGGCATATCAAACTTTCTGACTGGATTTATATACCTGTTGATCAGCAGGCGTTCTCCCGAGCTTTCTCCTTATGTCCTTGCCATAATCCCAGGAGCGTATCTGCTTGGTTTGATTGGGATATGGAGCAATGGTATTCACGGAACTTCTACCTATGGCGGACAATACGCGATGTATGTCTATTTTGCGATCTGCATCGGAATACTAGTCTACTTTCTGTACAATAAGCGGAAATAAGTTTGCGTCATCACTGAACCAGGCAGACCAAGGGCGGATGCCTCTCATTAGTCAATATCGTGATAGTTGCCTTGAGAATCTGAAGATGCCCTGAACCAGTAACCTTAGGCACCTCAAGACTAAGAAGCGGGGAACACCACCCTGACCTACTGCCCATGGAACACCATTGCCCGCCATCCCCATCACCATCCTCTTGAGTGGTGCTGGGGGGTTCAGAGCGTTCAGAAGGTAAGAGGAGGAGTGGCGGTTACAAGGTACTGACTATGCTCACTGCTGATGAAGACCTTCTCAACTACTCAGCGGTGGCATCGGAATCGTTGGAGTCTGCGTCAAAGGCACCTGCTGCTGAGGTTGCTGCTTCTGCCTGCGTGAGGGGAGCGGCAGCATTGGCGGGTTTTGGGTTGGAGTTGTGGGGGTGATCAGATGACCATCATCATCGAATGGCAAGACCAACACGGGAACTGGCAGCACTACCAGACAAAGCAGAACCAGGCGGATGCTTATCGGGTTGCTAAGCGTCGTGCTGAATCCACTGGGAAGCGCCATCGCCTGGTGGATGACGATGGGCGATTGGTGGATATTGTGTGCCGATAGGACTTCCTAGGGAGCAGTGTAAGTTACACACCACTTACTATCCCCCGCATTTACACGGGTGTAGGGATAGATGCAGGATTTGGAGGAGTTCTCACCAAGATAGATGATGTCCTTGTATTCAGGTGCTGCTTGGCAGACCTTGCCTTTGCCTGCGGGGAGGTAGGACCCAGGGCAGTTGACCCGACTGCCTACCCCAACGGTAGGTGCCGCCTCGGCAGACCCGACCAGTGACGATGCAACCAGAGGCAAAGTGAAGAGTAGAGAGCGCACAGCGACTCACGAGGAACAGAAGCAGACTATGCACTATTTGCATATCCCGCCAACCAACCCCACAATGATATCCTATGTGAAGTCCTGCTTTATTTATGAGATTTCTGAAAAGCATCCTGGTTGCGACAGCTGTTGTCAGCACCGCTACACCATCACTCGCTTTTGAAATCAGTCCCAAAAAGTACGGTGACAATCTGAAAGAAGAATTGCATCTTTGCGAACCAACCAGGACCGAGGAATACATTCAATACCAAGAGGAGACTCTTCCTCGCCAATTCCCTGGCGTTGAAGTCTTCACAATCACAGAGGACTGGCGCTCACAGGACCTGGAGAGCACCAAATTCCCGCTTTCCAAACCTGTCATCCTGAAGAACCCTGTGACGGGTCAGACCATTGGTGTATTTGACAGAAACTACAACAAGGCATTTCGTGTTGCCTCTTTTTTCGGGCGCAACAGCATTCGAGTTCGCCTTGAAACCGTGAAAGAGGGTGCATTTGGTCAAAGAGTTACAACAGGAAGCGATTCTATTCAATCATTCGGAATCAAGAACAAAAATGGCTATGTCATTGTCAATGGATGCGATGGTGTCTTTACGGTCAATAAACAGATCGCAGATGCTCTTGCCAACTATGACCTAGTGAATGGCAAGGCATTTGTCCTGCTGTCAAACGACGGATCCACAGGTCTTCGCATCAACGAAATTGGACCTGAAACCGTGAAGGCATGGAAGACGGTTTATGCAGATTGGAGTCCTGCTACTGACGGGCGGAAGAAACAAGCGATTGAATGACATTTGCCTTGGGGGCAAGGCAATCTGTCTTGTCCTCAATCAATGTCGTGATAATTCTCCTGAGAATCTGTATACCCTCTAAACCTGCGACCCTTTGACGGGTTGTAGCGTCTGGCGTAATCAACCCTGCCGCCCTGACCAGATGTGTTGGTGAAGGTTTTGCTATCTCTGCTGTTCCCAACCTGCTTCATGTGTGCTGAAGCAGCAACCGCCAGAGGTGGTGGCAGGTTGAGTGGTGGTCTGAGGGTGGTTTTGGAGGGTAGGGGAAGGACTGGGAGTGGCTTGGAATCTGGCTTGTGGGATTTTCTGACGCTCAAACTTCAAGCCCACTGGGAGGTCTTCAGGTCATCGAGCACAACCTCGATGTGATCCGCTGTGCCGACTGGATCGTGGATCTCGGTCCAGAAGGTGGAGACAAGGGAGGAGAGATCGTGGTCACGGGCACCCCAGAAGAGGTGGCAGAGCATCCCACCAGTCACACGGGCAGATATCTCAAGCAGGTGCTGGAGCAGCATCCTCCTGAGGTTGTGGCTTAAGAAGAGAGAATCCAAGGATTTCGTCATCCTGTACCACAACAATATTGATGACGACCTCATGATTGCTTTGCCAGAGCTGCAACTGTGAGTGGGCCTTGATTTCCTTTGGCTAATGGCTTACATTCTTACCCATTTCTGGCCAGGCGCGACGGAAGAGCAGTATCGGGATGAAGTTGCAGCTGTTCATCCAAAGGGTGGTTTGCCAAAGGGGCAGCTTCATCACGCCGCTGGAGCCGTTGATGGTGGTGTGTTGATCGTGGCAATCTGGGACTCCAAGGAGTCATCAGATCGTTTCGTTGCAGACGTGCTGATGGCTCACGTGCCCGAACCTGGTGGCTTTTCCGGCAAACCTGAGGAGCGGGGAGCTGAAGCTTTTAATTTTATTTTTCAATAGTTCACTCTCTGATTAGGGCCAATCAACGTCAACGTACGGGGAGCTTAGATAGGTTCCCTTTTTCTTTGTCTTGTATTGATTAGTCTTCCTCGAGGTGGTGGGGGTTTGATGAGGTTGGGCCAATGGCCCTATTCGCGCACCGTGTAGCTGATCTGCTCACCTACCTTGAACAGCGGGATTGTGGTGTTAATCATGGTGTCCACCGTGGAGATCTCTTCTGGGCTTTCCTCGGTGCGCACCACCACGACTCCAGACGGGTTGGTGTAGGTGTAAATGTTGGTGCTGTTCGACTCTTCGAAGCGGCCGGAGCCTGATGCCTTGATCGGTTTGGGTCCTTTTTTCTACCAGGTTTCGTTGAACACAAAGCTGTTCTTGCCTGTGCTCACCTGCTCCACATGGCTGTAGGAGCCGTCGCTGGAGTTGCCCCTCCATTTCGACGTGCGGGTGTTGAGTGCGGAGGCTGGATCATCCTGTCGCTTGGCTCGGGATACCTCATCACAGGCGACAAGGTTGCCGAGCAAGAGCAGTCCGGTCGTGAGGGCCAGTCACCGATTGAGTGCCCGTCGCCTTGCCATGGCTGATGCCGTCCCCATTGCCCTTTTCAACCTAGGAACCCCGTTGGGTCCAGTCAAATCGCCTGGTTTGGCCCCCGATCTTGAATTGTGTGCTCCCCGTTATCCAGCTTTACGGGCCCGGGTTCGTTAAAAGTACTTGTTGTCACTGGTGTTTGCCCGCTTTTGTTGCATTGCTGCCCGGCGGCTCCTGTGACGTAATGCGGACGGTGGACGCCGAACTCGCTATCGATAAGGGCAGTGGTCCTGCCCTTCGGGTTTGTACGTCCTCCACCTGCACCTCCATGGTCTGTTTCGGGGTCACGACCTCGAATTGGGCCGGGATGCCGACACCGGTGGACAGACCACCTACGTGCTCGAGCTCGCCCGCAGCCTGGCGCTGCGGCCCGAGGTGGAGCGGCTCGATGTGGTGACCCGGCTGATTCGGGATCGCCGCTTTTCTGCCGACTACGCCCAGCCCTGGGAGTCGTTGGAACCCGGTGCTGCCATTCGGCGGCTGGCCTTTGGGCCGCGCCGCTATCTGCGCAAGGAGTTGTTGTGGCCGCATCTCGATGAGCTGGCCGATGCGCTCATGGAAAGCCTGCTCGCCCAGGACCATCTGCCCGATTGGATCCATGCCCACTACGCCGACGCCGGCTACGTGGGTGCCCTGCTGCGGCAGCGCCTGGGCGTTCCGCTGGTGTTCACTGGCCACTCCCTGGGCCGGGAGAAGCGCCGTCGCCTCATCGATGCGGGTCTAGATCCCCGCCAGATCGAGGACCAGTACTCGATGGCCCGGCGCATTGATGCTGAAGAGCTGGCCCTGGCCCACAGCAACCTGGTGGTGACCAGCACCCGCCAGGAGCTGGAGGTGCAGTACGCCCGCTATGGCCGGTTCTGCGCGGATCAGGCCGCCGTGATTCCCCCGGGCGTGGATGTGCACCAGTTCTTTCCCCCCCAGATCGCGCTCGCGGAACCCGGGGTGCAGGGGCTGATCGAGCCCTTCCTACGCGATCCCGCCAAGCCGCCGGTGCTGGCCATCTGCCGGGCCGATCACCGCAAGAACATCCCTGCTCTGGTGGAGGTGTTTGGCCGCTCCGAGCGTCTGCGGCAGCAGCACAACCTGGTGCTGCTGCTCGGCTGCCGCGACGACCCCCGCCAGCTGGAGAAGCAGCAACGGGAGGTGTTCCAGCAGGTGTTTGAGCTGGTGGATCGCTTTGATCTTTACGGCCAGGTGGCCTATCCGAAGCAGCACGCGCGTCACCAGATTCCGGCCATTTACCGCTGGGCTTCACGGCTGGGCGGTGTGTTCGTCAATCCGGCTCTCACCGAGCCCTTCGGCCTCACCTTGTTGGAGGCCGCGGCCTGTGGTGTGCCGATCGTGGCCACCGATGACGGAGGGCCTAAGGACATCCTGGCCCGCTGTCAGAACGGACTGCTGGTGGACGTCTCCGACCTCGACGCCCTGCAGCAGGCCCTGGAGGACAGCCTGGCCAATCCGGAGCGCTGGCGCCGCTGGCGCGACAACGGTGTGGAAGCCGTGAGTCGCTCCTTCAGTTGGGATGCCCACGTGAACCATTACCTGGGGGCGGCGACGGCCGCGGCCCATCAGGCGGCCAGCCTGCGGCCCAGCCGCTGGTTTCAGCAGGGTGAAACCGTTCCGGCCGAGCGTCCCGAACGGCTGGTGGTGCTCGATCTCGATGCCAGCCTGGCCGATCCGGATCCCGGCAGCCTTGCTGAATTGCGGCGCCGTCTGCTGGCCGAACCCCAGCTGGGTATTGGCGTCACCAGCGGCCGCTCGATCCAGGCGGCCCGCCAGCGCTTTGCCGAGCTCCACCTGCCCGATCCCTGGCTGTGGATCACCCAGGCCGGCACCGAGATCCACATTCGCAGGGCCGAGGGCCTCTGGCCCGACCACCACTGGCAGCGTCACATCGGCCGACGTTGGGACCGGGATGCGGTGCAGGCCGCGCTGGCCGTACTCCAACCCCGGTTGCGCCTGCAGGATCCGGCCCAGCAGGGTGCCTTCAAGCTGAGCTACCTGCTCCAGGAGCCCGACCAGGGCATCCTGCCCCTGGTGCGTCAGACCCTGCAGCAGCACGATCTCACGGCTCGAGCCCACCTCTTCCAGCACTGGTATCTCGATGTGCTGCCGCTCACGGCCTCGAAAACCGAGGCCCTCCGCTACGTCGCCCTGCGTTGGCAGCTGCCCCTGAGCGCCATTTTGGTGGAGGCCAGCCAGCGGGGGGATGGGGAGTTGTTGCGGGGCCTGTCGTGTGGGGTGGTGCCCGGTGACCATGACCCGGCCCTGGAATCCCTGCGCCAGAACCGGCGGGTGTTCTTTGCCTCCACCCCCCAGGCCTGGGGCCTGCTCGAGGGCCTGGAGCACCATCGGTTCCTGCGGCGCTGAGGGCTCTTCGTTTTCAGGGCAGCGGTTCTTCGCTGCTGACGCCGGCGTAGTGGCTGTTGCCGTCGGGCATCCAGTAGCTCAGGTCGTTGTGCCAGAACGCCCGACCTGGCAGCTGGCGGGTGGTGAGTTTGGTGCTGGCCATGGCGGTGAGCAGCTGACCCATCTCGACGGGGGAGAGATCGGTTTTGACGTCGTCGCCGGCGACCTTCAGCAGCTCCGGCAGCCGGGCCAGTGTGGTGGGCTGGGCCAGTTTGCGGAACACCTCGGCCAGCACCAGTTTCTGCCGCTCCATGCGGCCCAGGTCGCCCAGTTCATCGTGGCGGTAGCGCAGGAAGCCTTCGAGCTGCTCGCCCTTCAGCACCTGGCGGCCGGGGTAGAGGTCGATGTAGAGGTTCTGGGCGTTGTCGACGTAGTACATCCGCTTGGGCACGTCGACCTCGACACCGCCGAGGGCGTCGGCCAGGTGCTCAACGGCCCGCAGGTTGACGCGCACGTAGCGATCCACCGGGGCATTCAGCAGGCTGGTGAGTTCCTGTTTCAGGGCCCCCATGCCGCCGAAGGCATAAAGGGCATTGGCCTTGACGATGCCGTAATCGGCCGATTCCACGAAGGTGTCCCGGGGCACCTGGGTGAGCTGGGTGGTGCCGTCCTTGAGCTGCACCGTGAACATCACATCGGTGTTCTCGCCCACCTTGTCGGTGCCGATCACCAGGATGCGGCGGTTGCCGATGCCGAAGGGATTGATCAGGCTGGTGAGGTGCTGGGGCCCATGCACCAAGGCCGCCATCGCTCCACTGGCCAGCTGGGGTAGGGGCCCGGCCAGGCCATAGCCGAGGGCGATGCCCAGGGCGAAGGGCAGTAGGGGGCGGCGCCGGTTGCGGCGAGGGGCTTCGCCGGTGTGAGCAGCGGGTTTGGGCCGGCCTGGCTGGCGTTTTTCACGCCCTGACTGGCGTTCCTCGCGAAGGTTGTGCAGGTCGGTGACCACAGCCCCGCGGCTGCTGTCGCGTCGGCTGCGACGCGGGCGGGGTTGGGCCTGGCTCATGGGGGTTCCTGCTGGCGGCACCATAAGGGCCGAAACCCTGCTGCACCAGGGGGTGAGCGCCGCTTGCTCAGCTGGAGGGCCGCACGCGGATCTGGGCGGCGGCCGCATCGGCCTTGCGGCGGGCCTCGGCCTCGGTGCTGCCGCGGGCCAGGGCGACGCCCATGCGCCGCTGGGGGCGGGCCTCCGGCTTGCCGAACAGCAGCACCTGGGTGTCCTCTTCGCTGAGGGCTTCCG
>JBIIQK010000086.1:0-6897 GCA_044342135.1 Cyanobium sp. | reverse complement strand
GCGGGAGGGCAGAGGCATGGCGGCGAAAGCCAGCATCGCGAAGCCGAGGCCAACCGACTGACCGCCTTGGTTGTTGATACTGACAGCGATCAAACTGTCGCTGGACACAGCTCTGACTTTGAGTCCGCCAAGGCCGTTGTTGATCAAAATCAGCCCCGCGATCACAAACAGCAGCCGGGCGATGAGGCCGCGCGACAGCCAGCCGGACAGGATCTCAACAGGAGATCGTTGATCCAGGGGGAAGCGGGCTTGGTGCTCGCGTTCCGTCCTGGCAAGAATGGCCTCAATCTCCTGCTGACTCGGTTGGGGCCTGGCCGGCTTGCCTGCAGCGGCCGACCCGCTCTCAGGGGGCTTGGGGGGTAACCCTGGAACCGGGGGCAGAGAATCCGACATCGGCACGTGCTGCGTGATGGGCCTTGGAGTGGTTGACCTGAGCTGATCAGGGGGTCTACTCACCCCCCGATCAGGGTCTCCAGCGCCGCCGTGACGTCGGCCTGACGCATCAGGGATTCGCCCACCAGCACCGCATCCGCCCCGGCGCTCTGCACGCGGTCGAGGTCGTCGCGGCTGAACAGGCCCGACTCGCTCACCAGCAGGGCTCCCTTGGCGCGGATCTGATCGCCGTAGCGGGCGGTGAGCTGCTCGGTGGTGGCCAGGTCGGTGTGGAAGGTGGCCAGATCCCGGTTGTTGATCCCGATCAGCTGCACGCCGTCGAGGGCCAGCACCCGCTCCATCTCCTCGGCGTCATGGACCTCCACCAGCACGGTGAGGCCGAGGCTGCGGGCCACCTTGAGCAGGTAGCCTAGGTCCTGGTCGGTGAGGATCGCGGCGATCAGCAGGGCGGCATCGGCCCCCGCGGCCCGGGCCTGATACAGCTGGTAGGGGCTGAGGATGAAGTCTTTGCAGAGCAGGGGCAGGTCGACCACCTGGCGCACCTGCACCAGCACCTCAAAGCCCCCCTGGAAAAACTGTTTGTCGGTGAGCACCGACAGGCAGCTCGCCCCACCGGCGGCGTAGCCCCTGGCGATGGCTTCCGGATCGAAGTCCTCGCGGATCACGCCCTTGCTGGGGCTGGCCTTCTTCACTTCAGCGATCACGGCCGGCTTGCGGCAGCTCGCCTTCAAGGCCGCCAGGAAGTCGCGGGGAGCCGGCAGCTCGGCCACCTGCTTCTTGAGCTGCTCCAGGGTCACCCGCTCGCGGGCGGCAGCGACCTCCCGGTCCTTTTCCCAGACGATCTTTTCCAGGATGTGGCGGGGTTCAGCCTCCGCATGGGGAATGGCGTACTCGAGGAAGGCCACCTTCACCTTCGGATTGGGGGGCCGGCGACGGATCTCCATGGTCAGGCCCCCACGGCGGCGGGGAGCATGGCCGCTGCGGCCTGCTTGTAGGCCACTTCCACCACCTCGCTGAGGGTGGGGTGGGTGTGCACCTCGGTGGCCAGTTGTTGCACGCTCTGGCGGCGGGCCACGGCGTTGGCGATCTCCTGGATCAGGTCGGCGGCATGCAGCCCGTAGATGTGGGCGCCGAGCACCTCACCCGTGGCCTTGTTGAACAGCAGCTTCATCAGGCCATCGCTGTCGAGCTCGGCCAGGGCCTTGGAATTGGCCTTGAAGTAGCTGCGCACCGCACCCAGCTCAAAGCCCTCCTGGGCCGCCAGCGCCTTGGCATCGGCCTCGCTCAGGCCCACCGAGCTGATCTCCGGGTGGGTGAAGGTGGCCGCCGGAATGGAGCGGTAGTCGATGCAGCGGCTGTGGCCCAGGATGTTGTCCACCGCCACGGTGCCCTGGGCGGCGGCCGTATGGGCCAGCATCATCTTGCCGGTGACGTCCCCGACGGCCCAGAGGTGGGGCACGGGCTCCCCGCCCACCAGCACCCGCATCCGGTCATCCACCGGGATGAAGCCGCGCTCGGTCTCCACGGCGACCGAGGCCAGGTTGAGCTCAGCGCTGCTGGGCACCCGACCCGTGGCCACCAGCACCGCATCCACTTCGAGGGTCTCCACCGGCTCGCGGGTCTGCATGTCCACCAGCTCGATGCGCACGGGCGCGCCGGGCTGCACCGACTGGGCCAGCACGCCGGCCCGGGCGTCGATGTCACGGCCGTCAATCAGGTTGCGGGCGGCGATCTTGGCGATGTCGGGATCGAAGGTGGGCATCACCCGATCCAGGGCCTCGATCATCGTCACCTCGCAGCCGAGGGCGGTGTACACATCGGCAAACTCCAGGCCGATGTAGCCGCTGCCGATGATCGCCAGCCAGCGGGGCAGCCATTCCAGGTTCACCGCTTCATCGCTGGTGAACACGGTGCGGCCATCGGTCTCGATGCCCCGGGGTACGAAGGGCTCCGAGCCCGTGGCCAGGATCACATCCCGGGCACGGAGCACCCGATCGACCCCGTTGATCTCCCGCACGCCCACGCGCTGGCTGCCCTCCAACCGGCCCGTGCCGCGGATGATCGTGACGCCGGCGCGCTCCAGGGTCTTGGTGAGATTGGTGCGGATCGTGGCCACCAGCTGGTTGGCATGGTCGGCGATCTTCTGACGCTCAAACCGCACCGGCGCCGCATGGATGCCGAAGCCGGCCAGGTGCTCGGCGTCCGCCAACTCCCGCACGCGACCGCTGGCGGCCAGCAGGGCTTTGGAGGGCACGCAGCCGCGGTTCACGCAGGTGCCGCCCATGTCGCGGCTCTCGATGATCGCCGTGCGCAGGCCATGGTCTGCGGCGTGTTTGGCCGCATCGAACCCGCCGTAACCGGCACCGATGACGACCACGTCGTAATCGAAGGTCGATCCGTCGAAAGTCGATCCGTGGAGGGGGGCGTCGCTCACCGGGCAGCACTGCGGGTATTGACGGGCATTCTCCCCCGTCAGGCTCCGGCGCGCTGGCGCAAGGGCTCCAGCAGCAGCGGGGCCGCCGCCACTGCCACATTCAGGGATTCCACCGCGGGGCTGTGGGGAATGGTGACCCGCTGGCTGGCCAGGGCTGCCAGCGACGGGTCGACGCCGGCTCCCTCGTTGCCCAGCAGCAACACGGTGGGTTGGGTCCAGTCGAGCTGCCAGTAGGGCCGGGGCGGCACCGGCCCTGCCCCGGGCAGCAGGGTCACCACCACCTGCCAGCCCCCTGCCGCCGCCGCCGCCAGCCACCGCTCCAGCTCCTGCCGACTGCCCCGCCGCAGCGGCAGGGCCAGGGCCGCTCCGGCGGAGGCCCGCAGCACCTTGGGCTGGAAGGGGTCGGCCCCATCGCCCAACCACAGGGCTCCAACGCCAGCCGCCAGGGCCGTGCGCATGAGCGTGCCGAGATTGCCGGGATCCTGCAGGCCATCAAGGGCAAGCACGAAGGGGGCCGGCGCCTCCCGCGCCGGGGCCGGCGGCGGCAGGGTGAGCACCACCCCGTCGGGTTGGCGGGTGGTGGCCACGGCCTCGAGCACCTCCTCGCTCACCAGCCGCAGGTCCCATCCCTCCGGCAAGGCCGCCATCAGGGCGGGGTGGGCCTCCAGCCAGGCCGGGGTGACCAGCAGGTCCCGGGGCTGGAGCTGGAGCCGCAGCAGCTCCTGCAGCAGGTGAGTGCCCTCCAGCAGGATCAGGCCCTGCTCCCGTCGGCCGCGAGCGTCATGGAGCTGGCGCAGCCGTTTCACCAGCGGGTTGCGGCGGCTGGTGATCGACTCAGGGCCGCCCAGGGGCTCCTCGCCGGGACCCACCTCAGAAGGCCTGGTGACGCCGCACGTGCAGACCGTCGTGAACGCTCAGGTCCTTGCCGTCGAGGTCAAGGCCGCGGACGGACGCCACCTCACCCTTGAGCCCTTCAGCCTGCAAATTCTGGACCAGCTTTTTGAGCACGATGTCCTCGATCGTCGACTGATCGAGACCTTCCGGGGTGAGGCTCTCAAGAAACTTGCCCAGCTTCGAGGCCATCACCTCGGAGGCGTTGGAGATCTTGAGGACGATCATGGATAAAAGTGCGGATGGGGAGACTTGAACTCCCACGACATTGCTGCCACTAGTACCTGAAACTAGCGCGTCTACCAATTCCGCCACATCCGCGTGGCTGCCGCCTGAGCGACTGGCAAAACATACGCCATCGCGCGCCCGACGCGCCTGGGCCAGTTGGCCCGCCCGACCCAGACCAGGCCCAGATGAGACAGTTTGGACAGCGGCCGTCTAGACGGTCTCACCGTTTGTTGTCAAGATGCGGCTTCTAGAGCTGGGCAGTCGTTCCATGGGCCTGATCGCTGTCCCCTCTCCGACCCAATCCACCAACCCGTTTCAGGCCACGGCCAATCCCCAGCTGGAGATCCGGGGCGGACGGCGCCTGTCGGGCGAGCTGGAGGTGAGCGGCGCCAAGAATTCGGCCCTGGTGCTGATGGCCGCCTGCCTGCTCACCCGCGACACGATCCGGTTGCGCAACGTGCCGCCGTTGACGGACATCGCCGCCATGGGCGAGATGCTGGGCAGCCTTGGCGGTCGGGTGACGCGCCATGGCGATGCCCTGGAGCTCAATGGCGATGCCATCAACAACTCCACCGCCCCCTACGAGCTGGTCAACAGCCTCAGGGCCAGCTTCTTCTGCATTGGTCCGCTGCTGGCCCGGATGGGCATGGCCAAGGTGCCCCTGCCCGGCGGTTGCCAGATCGGCACCCGGCCGGTGGTGGAACACGTCAAGGGGCTCAAAGCCCTGGGCGCCCAGGTGACCATTGAGCACGGCGTCGTCACCGCCGTTGTGCCCGGCCGGGGCCATCGCCTCACCGGAGGCCGCATCCACATGGATTGCCCGAGCGTCGGAGCCACCGAGACCCTGATGATGGCCGCGGCCCTCGCCGAGGGCGAGACGGTGATCGACAACGCCGCCCTGGAGCCCGAAGTGGTGGATCTGGCCGGCCTGCTGATCGCCATGGGAGCCAAAGTGCGCGGTGCCGGCACGCCCACCATCACGATCGTGGGGGTCGACCGTCTCCACGGCGCCGACTACGCGGTGATCCCCGATCGCATCGAAGCCGGCACCTTCCTGCTGGCCGCGGCCATCACCCGCTCCCACCTGCGGGTGGCGCCGGTGATCCCCGAGCACCTCGGCGCGGTGCTCACCAAACTCGAAGAAGCCGGCTGCACCCTGGAGCACGACGGCATCGGCCTCACGCTCAAGGCCGACCATCTCAACGCCGTCGACCTGCGCACCCAACCCTTCCCCGGCTTCCCCACCGACCTGCAGGCACCGTTCATGAGCCTGCTGGCCACGGCCAAGGGCACCAGCGTGATCACCGAAAACATCTTCGAAAACCGCCTGCAACACGTGGCTGAGCTGCAGCGCATGGGTGCGGCGATCCGGATGCAGGGCAACACCGCCTTCGTGGAAGGGGTGTCCCGCCTGAGCGGCGCCCCGGTGCAGGGCACCGACCTGCGGGCCTCCGCCGCCATGGTGCTGGCCGGCCTGGCAGCCGAAGGCATCACCACCGTGCGGGGCCTGGAATTCCTCGACCGCGGTTACGCCAACCTGGAGGGCAAGCTCAACGTTGCGGGGGCCTGCATCCAGCGGGTCAGCGGTGGGGGCAACAGCGCCAGCATCGCCGCCTAAGCTCTCGACTGCGGGAGCGTGCCGGAATTGGTAGACGGACTCGACTCAAAATCGAGCGCCTTCGGGCATGTGGGTTCGAGTCCCACCGCTCCCATCTCGCCCATCACCACCGCAGGCCTGTCGGCCTCCGCCGTGATGGACACCTACGCCCGCTTCCCCATCAGCCTCACCCGGGGCAGGGGGGTGTGGGTCTGGGACAGCTCGGGCAAGCGCTACCTCGACTGCGTAGCCGGCATCGCCGTCTGCACCCTCGGTCACAGCGACGGACGAATGAAGCGGGCCCTGGGCCGCCAGCTGGGCAAGCTCCAGCACGTCTCCAACCTCTACCGCATCCCCGAACAGGAGGAGCTGGCTGCCGCGATCACGGCCCGGAGCTGCCTGGACCGGGTCTTCTTCTGCAACTCCGGCGCCGAAGCCAATGAGGCCGCCATCAAGCTGGCGCGCAAGCACGGCCACACGGTTCGCGGCATCCCCACCACGGGCCCGTCCGGTGAAGGTCTGGCCCCCCTGATCCTCACGGCCCAGGCCAGTTTCCACGGCCGCACCCTGGCCGCCGTCACCGCCACGGGCCAGCCGAAATACCACCAGGGCTTTGAGCCGATGGTGCAGGGGTTCCGCTACTTCCCCTACAACGACACCGCCGCGTTTGAAGCCCTGCTGGCCACCTGCGAAGTGCAGGGTCCGCGGGTGGCCGCCGTGCTGCTGGAGCCGATCCAGGGGGAGGGCGGCGTGCATCCGGGCAACCGCGTTTTCTTCCAGCGGGTGCGGGAACTCTGTGACGCCCACAACATCCTGCTGATCTTCGATGAGGTGCAGATCGGCGTCGGCCGCAGCGGCCAGCTCTGGGGCTACGAGCAGCTGGGCGTGGAACCCGATGCCATCACCCTGGCCAAGGGGCTGGGCGGCGGCATCCCGATCGGCGCCCTGGCGGTGAAGGCCCAGGTGGACCACTTCCGGCCGGGGGAGCATGCCAGCACCTTCGGCGGCAATCCCTTCGCCTGCCGGGCCGGCCTCACCGTGCTGGCCGAACTCGACCGCCGCGACCTGCTCAACCACGTGCAGCGGATGGGGGGGCTGCTGCAGGAGCTGCTGGCCGAACTGGTGAGCCGCCACCCCACCCTGCTGGAGGGGGTGCGGGGCTGGGGGCTGCTCCAGGGGCTGGTGCTGCGGGCCGAGGCTCCCAGCGCTCCGGAGATCGTCAAAGCGGCCATGGAGCAGGGCCTGCTGGTGGTGCCTGCCGGACCCCAGGTGGTGCGCTTCGTGCCGCCGCTGGTGATCCAGCCCCGCCACCTGCGCAGCGCGGTCGATCGCCTCGAGCGGGCGCTCACAAGCC
>JBIIQK010000085.1:0-6921 GCA_044342135.1 Cyanobium sp. | reverse complement strand
TTCCACGACACGGTGCTGGAGCTCGATGGCACGGGCAACTGGCGCCTGTTGCCCGCGGCCGGCTATGACGTTGGGCGCCATGCCTGATGTGATGCCTGACGAAACTCCCGCCACCAGTGCCACCACCGGTGATGTGCCGGCCTTCGGCTGGAGCGGTTATGCCGAGCGGGTGAATGGCCGCTTCGCCATGGTGGGCTTTGTGGCCGTGCTGCTGATCGAGGCCCTCAGTGGCGACACGTTCCTCCACTGGGCCGGCCTGGTCCCCTAACTAGGGGATCTGCACCAGATCCACCTGCCAGAGGCCGGCCCGGCTCACCTGCACGGCCATCTGGCGGCCATCGGCCTGCAGTTGCACCTGCCGGGGCACGCCACTGGGCACCATGGCGATGGGCTGCAGGCTCTGGAGCGAACGGCGGTAGAGCACCAGCTCGGTGCGCCCCTCCAGCTGCCGCACCAGGGCAATCCGTTCGCCGGCGCCATCCACGCTGACGCTCAGCGGCTGGGCATCGGCCCGGTTGAGGCCGGGCAGGGGCAGGGGCTGCTGGCGCTCCAGATCCACCAGCAGCACCTGCTCCCGCCCGCCCTTGCCGCTGATCAGGGCCAGCCAGCGGCCGCTGAGGGAGGGGTCGCGGTTGGCCCCCAGGCTCTCCAGCTGGCGGTTGAGCGGTCCGATCGGCAGCGGCATGGCGCCCATGCAGCCGCTGAGCAGACCGGCCAGGAGGGTGGCGCTCACCAGCCGCTTCATGGTGGGGCCCCCGGTCCGCCTCCCTGGATGGCCACGCCGCCCGGCAGGTCGGGTTCCAGCAGACCTCCCAGGTCGAAGGTCTGGACGCGCCACTGGCCTCCCTGGGCCACCTGCACGGCCAGCCGGCGGGCATCCGGCGCCAGGCTGAGGCGCACGGCGGTGCGGTCCGCGGGCAGGGGCAGGCGATGCAGGGCTCCGGTGGCCCGGTCTTCGATCAGGGGCAGCCGCTGGGTGCCCTGCTGCACCAGGGCCGCCACGTAGCGGCCGGTCCAGCTCAGGGAGGGGGAACTGTGGGGCTGGTGGCCCTGGAAGTGGCGCAGGCGAATCACCGTGCCGCTGGGTTGCTCCTGCAGCAGCAGCGTGGCGCGGCCGCCCCGTTCGACCACCGAGGCTAGGAAGCGTCCCTGACCGCTGAGGGCCGGATCCTGGCGGTTGGCTTCCAGAAATCCCCCGGTGGGCCCCGCGCTGCGTCGGGAGAGCCACGCTCCTTCTCCGCAGCCGGCCAGCAGGAGCAGCAGGCCTGGGATCACCAGGCCTGGGATCGGTCGGATCCGGGTCAGGGCGGGGTCAGTCGTCGAAGCGCGAGCTGTTGTCCCGGGGCCGGGGGGCCGGGCCGGAGGGGGGCTTGATGGGGGTGAAGTCGGCATCGCTGATGTCGCCAGCGGCTGGCCGGTTGGTGCGGCCGGCGGCGGCGGCTCCGGGGGAGCTGGCACCACCACTGATGGGAGCTCCCTGGGGAATCCCGGCGGGCCCCCGTTGCGGGGCTCCCGGAGCCGGGGCCCCTTCGCTGTCAGCGGGGCGGCGGCTGGAGCGGGGCATGCCTTCGCTGGAGGCCACCGGCCGGCTGCCGCGGCGGGGTTCGCTGGCGCTGTCCCGGTCCCGCCGGCGGGCGCCGAAATCCGCGCCGGGGCGGCTGGCTGCCCCGCTGCCGGAGGGGCTGTAGCGGCTGCGGTCGGGCGCGGCTGCAGACGATTGGGGAGCCCAGTCATCCTCGGCCGGGCGCCGGCTGGCGGCCCGCTCGGGAATGGCGGCCCGGCTACTGGGACGGCGGGCCCGGTAGAAGTCGTCGTCGGCTTCCTCGTCGCGGGAGGGGATGCGGCGGCGCAGGGGCTGGGGTTCGTCGAAGCGATCCACATCGCCCTCGCCCCAGGCCCGCCCGCCCATGCGCGGCCGGTAGGGGCCCGGGACCGGCATGGGTTCGTCGTCGTCGAAGTAGGAGGAACGCCGGGCCTGCTCGGTGGTCACGCCCCGCAGCCGCACGCTCTCGTAGGCGAAAAACACCGTGGTGCCGGCTAGCAGGAACTGGCCGAACTGGAGAATCGGGTCGAGGCGCCAGCCCTGGAAAAACAGAATGCCGCCGCAGAGCAAGCCCACGGCGGCAAAGAAAACGTCGTAGTCGCGGGCGAGGGCGGGCTTGAAGCTCCGCATGAAATAGAGCAGCGCACCGCCCACCGCCAGCACGATGCCCACGATGCTGGCCCAATTCAGGCTGGCGTTAACCACGGAATCTCACCCGTCGGACCGTGTCGCCAGTGTAGGCAGCCGGGCTAGGGCCGGGCTCAGAGGCGACGGTCGAGGCGATCGTTCTGGCTGATCAGCACCAGGGCGATGGTGATGGGCACCACCACGATCACGGCTCCGGCAACCAGGCTGTTGAGGAAATTGGCGAGGGAAGGCGTCATGGGCGGGCCAGCTCTCCGGCATCAAGCGTCGCGGAATCCTAGGCAGTGGCGGCCGCTTCCTACGCTGCAGAACCAGCTGCTTAGAGCTTTGTGACGGCCCTGCCCTCCGAATCCCTGTCCTGGCTGCCGTTGTTGTCTGGGCTGAACATCGCCCTGGGGCTGGGCCTGGCGCTGTGGACCCTGCTGTTTCTGTTTCGCATCGTGCTCACCTGGTACCCCCAGGTGGATCTGAGCCGGGGCGCGATGCGGTTGATCGGAGCCCCCACCGAGCCGCTGCTGGTGGCCACGCGACGGATCATCCAGCCCATCGGCGGTGTGGATGTGACGCCGGTGGTGTGGGTGGGACTGCTCAGCCTGGTGCGCGAACTGCTGGTGGGGCAGCAGGGACTGGTGACCCTGGTGTTGCTGCGGGCCCAGGGGCTGGTGGTGGGCTGAACGGCTGGCTCAGGGAGTTTTGGGGGGCAGCATGTCCTGCTCCACAAACTTCGTGTGCACGTCGCCGGCCAGGAATTCGGGCCGATCGAGCAGCTGCAGGTGGAAGTCGATGGTGGTGGGGATGCCGGTGACGGCGCATTCCGACAGGGCGCGCCGCAGGCGCCGCAGGGCATGGGGCCGGTCGGTGCCCCACACGATCACCTTGCCGATCAGGGAGTCGTAGAAGGGCGGGATCTCGTAGCCCGTGTACACGTGGCTGTCGACCCGCACGCCCGGGCCGCCGGGGGGCAGCCAGCCGGTGATCTTGCCGGGGGCGGGGCGGAAGTTTTGGCGGGGATCCTCGGCGTTGATGCGTACCTCGATGGCGTGGCCGCAGAGCTTGATCTGGTCCTGGGTGACGGAGATCGGCTCGCCGCCGGCGATGCGCAGCTGCTCGGCGATCAGGTCGACCCCGGTGACCATCTCGGTGACCGGGTGCTCCACCTGGATGCGGGTGTTCATTTCCATGAAATAGAACTTGCCGCTGCGATCCACCAGAAACTCGACGGTGCCGGCGCCCTCGTAGCCAATGGTGCGGGCGGCGGCCACGGCGGCTTCGCCCATCTGGCGGCGCAGGTCGGCATTGATTGCCACGCTGGGCGCTTCCTCCAGCAGCTTCTGGTGGCGGCGCTGGATCGAGCAGTCGCGCTCACCCAGGTGCACCACGTTGCCGTGGCGATCGGCCAGCACCTGCACCTCCACGTGCCGGGGCCGGTCGATGAATTTCTCCATGTAGAGGCCGGGGTTGCCGAAGGCGGCCTCCGCTTCTCCCTGGGCGGCCTTGAACAGGTTCTCCAGCTGGTCTGGCCCGGGCACCAGGCGCATGCCCCGGCCGCCACCGCCGGCGGTGGCCTTGATCATCACGGGATAGCCCATGGCCTCGGCCAGGCGGGCGGCATCGGTTGGGGTGTCCAGCAGGCCTTCACTGCCCGGGATGGTGGGCACGCCCACGGTCTGCATGGTGGCCTTGGCCGTCGACTTGTCCCCCATCGAGCGGATGGCTTCCGGGGACGGGCCCACGAAGGTGATGCCGTGGTCGGCGCAGATCTCGGCGAAGCGGTCGTTTTCCGCCAGAAAGCCGTAGCCGGGATGGATGGCATCGGCACCCCGGGAGGTGGCCGCCGCCAGGATGTTGGGAATGTTGAGGTAGCTCTTGCTGCTGGGCGCCTCGCCCACGCACACGGCTTCGTCGGCCAGCTGCACGTGCAGGGCGTTTTTATCCACCGTGCTGTAGACGGCGACGGTGGGAATGCCCAGCTCCCGGCAGGTGCGCAGGATTCGCAGGGCAATTTCGCCACGGTTGGCGATCAGCAACTTGCCGATGGGCATCCGCGGCGACTCAGCTGATACGGGCCAAAGCGGACTGTATCAGTGCTTCCCAAGCGGGCCAGCGCCCTCGGGCGACAGGGAAGGGCGATGGGTATATTGCTCGCCGGAACGCCTTTCGGGCGATCCTTCCCCCCATGCGGATGTGGTGGAATTGGTAGACACGCACGTTTGAGGGGCGTGTGGCTTCGGCCTTACGAGTTCAAGTCTCGTCATCCGCATTTCTTTTTTCCAGCCAGCCAGCCGTTGCCTGAACCGACGCGGGTTCCCAGGGTGACCCCCCCGCCACCGGTTTCGATCGTGCTGGTGAGCAATGGCCCGGGCGAGCTCACCACCTGGGTGCGTCCCCTGGCCCTGCGCCTGCAGCGTCTGATGCCGCTGAGGCCGGCCGTGCCCGGCGCGGCGTGCAGCCTGCAGCTGGTGCTGGTGCCCTGCCCGAACGGCACGGGCCAGGAACATCGCGCCGCGGCGGCCTGGGGCCTGTTTGAGCGCATCGTGCCGGCCCGGAGTTTCTGGTCGCTGCTGCTGCGGCCCCAGCGCTTCGGCCCCTGGGGCCGCCAGGGGGTGGTGGTGTTTCTGGGGGGCGATCAGTTCTGGACGGTGCTGCTGTCGGCCCGCTTGGGCTACCGCCACCTCACCTACGCCGAGTGGGTGGCCCGCTGGCCCCGCTGGAATGACCGGATCGCCGCCATGGGCCCCCTGGCGGCCGGGCGCCTGGCGCCGCGCTGGGCGGACCGCTGCACGGTGGTGGGCGACCTGATGGCCGATCTCTCGGAGTCGGCCCGCAACGATGCGCCGCTGCCCGAGGGCGAATGGGTGGCCCTGCTGCCGGGCTCCAAGCGGGCGAAGCTGCGGGTGGGCATGCCCTTTCTGCTGGAGACGGCCGACCGCCTGGCGGCCCTGCGGCCCGGCTGTCGCTTCCTGCTGCCCGTGGCCCCCACCACCAGCGTGGAGGAGCTCCTCGCCCAGGCCGGCGCCGCCAACCCGATTGCCCGCACCTACCGCGCCGGCGTGCCCCAGTGGCGGGGGGCGGATGTGCTGGAGACCCCGGCCGGCACCCGCATCCAGCTGGCCCGCGAGAACCCGGTGCACAGTGCCCTCAGCCAGTGCGCCCTCGCCCTCACCACGGTGGGGGCCAACACGGCGGAGCTGGCGGCCCTGGGGGTGCCGATGCTCGTGCTGGTGCCCACCCAGCACCTGCATGTGATGCAGGCCTGGGATGGCCTGGCCGGGTTGGTGGGGCGCCTGCCGCTGCTGCGTTGGTTTTTTGGGGTGCTGCTCACCCTCTGGCGGCTGCGCCACCGGGGCTTGCTGGCCTCCCCCAACATCGCCGCCGGGCGCATGCTGGTGCCGGAGCGGGTGGGGGCGATCACGCCGGAGGCCATCGCCGCCGAAGCTGCCGACTGGCTGGCGGCACCCGAACGGCTGGAGGGCATGCGGGCGGATCTGCGCAGCCTGCGGGGGCAGCCGGGGGCCGTGGCCAGCCTGGCCAGCCTGGTGCAGGAGCTGCTGCCGCAGGAGCCGATGCCGCCTGGGCGGAATGCCTAGGGTTAGCCCAGTTGTTTTCACGCTCCGATGGCTGACGCCGCCAGCTCTTCCGACCCCTCGGCCTGTGGGCTCGACAGCGGCCTGGCCCGGGGTGCCTCAGAGGAGCAGTGGCGCCAGAAGCTCACGCCTGATCAGTTCCGGATCGCCCGTCAGGGCGGCACCGAGCGGGCCTTCACCGGCGCCTACTGGAACCACAAGGGCACGGGGATGTACCACTGCATCTGCTGCGACGCCGAGCTGTACAGCAGTGCCACCAAATTTGACTCCGGCACCGGCTGGCCCAGCTTCTGGGATGGGGTGAGCGCTGGCGCCATCAGCACCCACACCGACAGCTCCCACGGCATGGTGCGCACCGAGATCCGCTGCGCCAACTGCGATGCCCACCTGGGGCACGTGTTCAACGACGGCCCGGCGCCCACCGGCCAGCGCCACTGCGTCAACTCGGCATCCCTGGACTTCAAGGCGCGCTGAGCGCCCGGACTCACCAGGGGTCGTCGATGTCGGTGCGGGGCAGGTCTTCCGCGTCCACATCCAGCGGTTCGCGGTAGGGGCTGGGGGCGGGCCGGCGCTCCGGTTGACGGGCCTCCAGCGGACGCCGTTCCACGGGGCGGGCCTCCAACGGGCGGGGCTCCACTGGGAGTGGCTCTGACGGGAGGGGCTCCACCGGGCGAGACTCGGGCTCCAGGGGGCGCCGGGTGCTGCCGAAGCGGCTGTCGCCTTCCCAGGACTCGTCGTAACGGGAGCCCTCGTAGCGGGGTTCCTCGTCAGGCGGTTCCTGGTAGCGGGGTTGGGCGTAGCGGGGCTCCTCTTCGTCGAGGTAGCGGCGCTGGCGCAGCGGTTCCTGTTGGCGTTGGGCGTCCAGTTCGACGTAATCGAGCTCTTCCTCGGGTTCAAAGGCCCGGCTGGTGGCCGGCTGGATGCGGCGCTGTTCCTGCACCGCCGGCTGGCCGGCGGCCAGCTGGTTCTCGACCGGCACCATGCCGCTGCGGAACCGTTCCCGCTCCTCCTGCTCCCAGCTGGGCCCGCCGATCCCCAGCTTTTCCAGCAGGCCCGAGCCCAGTTGCTTGAGCTTCTCGTCGGCCCCCTCGTACACGATGATCCGGTCAGGGCCGCTGCTGACGATCTCCTCGACCGTGAGTTCCCAGG
>JBIIQK010000084.1:0-6927 GCA_044342135.1 Cyanobium sp. | reverse complement strand
GCGTCCCGTGGGGCCCGAGCAGGTTAAGGGGATGCATCCAGCCGGCAGGCCCCGCACAATGGCGGAGCCCCCTGATCCCCCAGCGTTGCTGCCTGCCCTCGACCAGCAACGCTGGCACCTGCCAGCCCCGCTCCCGACCCCGGCCGAGGGCGCCCCAACGGCGACGGCCGGGCTGGAGGCAGCGCTGCCCGAGGAGTTGCTGGCGGTGCTGCAACGGCGCGGCTTCGACAGCCCGGCCCGCATCGCAGCCCTGCTCGATCCGCCGGTCGCCCCCCCGCCCGGCCGTCACTTCCCCGATCTGGCCAAGGCCGTCGCCCGGCTAAAGCAGGCCTGCAACCAGGGGGAACAGGTGGCCATCTGCGGCGACTACGACGCCGACGGCATGACCAGCACGGCGCTGCTGGTGGGGGTGCTGGAGCGCCTGGGGGCCCGACCGATCGCCGCCATCCCCAGCCGGATGGACGACGGCTACGGCCTGAACGCCGCCATGGTGGAGCGCTTGGCCGAGCAGGGCGTGGCCCTGCTGGTGACGGTGGACAACGGCGTGTCCGCGCTGGAGGCCCTGGAGCGGGCGGAGGTCCTGGGCATCGAGGCGATCCTCACCGACCACCACACGATTCCCGATCCCCTGCCGCCCCATCTGGCCCTGCTCCACCCGGAACGCACCCCGCCCCAGTCGCCCTATCGCGGCCTGGCCGGTGTGGGGCTGGCCTACGTGCTCGCGGCTGCCCTGTGCCGCCAGCTGAAACGGGCGGATGGTCTGCAGATCGCCCGTGACCTGTTCTGCATCGGCACCATCGCCGACATGGCGCCCCTGGTGGGAGTCAACCGGCGCTGGCTGATCGACGGCCTGCCCGAGCTGGCCCGCAGCCCCCTGGCCGGTCTCCAGGCCCTGCAGCAGCTGGCCGGACTCGACGAGGCCCCCCTCGACGCCCAGGCAGTGGGCTTTCAGATCGCCCCCCGCATCAATGCCGTGGGCCGGCTGGGCGATCCCCAGTTGGTGGTGGAACTGCTCACCACCGACGATCCCGACCGGGCCCTGGCCCTGGCGCGGGAGTGCGAAACCCTCAACCGCCAGCGGCGGGACCTCTGCGGCGCCATCGAAGCGGAGGCCCTGGCCCTGCTGGAGGCCGATGGGCCCGAGCGGCCCGCCTTCCTGCTGCTGGCCCAGAACCATTGGCATCACGGGGTGATCGGCATCGTGGCCGCCCGCCTGGTGGAGCGCTTCGGCCTGCCCGCCGCCCTGCTGGCCGGCGAGGGCCAGGGTCGCCTGCGGGCCTCCGTGCGGGCCCCGAAGGGCTTTGCGGTCGACCAGGCCCTGCGTCAGTGCGCCGATCTACTGGAGCGGTTCGGCGGCCATCCGGCGGCGGGAGGCTTCACCGTGCGGGCCGAGCAGGTGGCAGCGCTGCATGCCCAACTCAATGGGCTTGCCCACACCTGGCTGCAGCAGTCCGGCCCCGGCACACCGGTGGAACCGGAAGCCCTGCTGCCCTTCGCCCGGATCGACCGCGACTTTCTCCGCCAACAGCAACGGCTGGAACCCTTCGGGATCGGCCATCCCCAACCCGTGTTCTGGAGCCAGGGGTGTGAAGTGGCCTCGCAGAAACTGCTGCGGGGCGGCCATCTGCAGCTGGAACTGGTGCAGGGGGGGCATCGCCTGCGGGCCATGGGCTGGCGCTGGCAAGGGGACGCCAACCTCCCAGCCCTGGTGGATGTGGCCTATCGGCTGCGGCAGGACAGCTGGCAGGGACAGGAGCGGCTCCAGCTGGAGCTGATGGGGCTGCGGGCCAGTGCCACCCAGGCCAGCGGCACCACGGAAGTGCTGCTGCAACGGCGGGACCGGACCTACTGGTGCCGCCGCGAGGGCAGCGGCCTGGTGGTGCGCAATGCGGCGGGAGAGGAGCTCAGCTGCGCAGAGGGCGCCAGCCACACCCACCCCTACGTGCGGGCCCTGATCCAGGATGCGGCCATCGCCCTGGGACTCGTGGCCTGAGATGGGGGTCCACCTGGAACGCAATCCCCTCCGGTCCCTGCTGCAGCTGCTGCTGCTGGGCCTGCTGGTGGGCCTGGCCTGCTGGCCGCTCAACCTGGTGGACCATGTCCAGGACCTGCTCCTGCACCAGCTGCCGGGCTTCAGCGGCGGGGGTTGGAGCGGCCGAACTCTGGCCATCGCCCTGGCACCGGTGCTGACCATGCCGCTGCTGCTGGCGCTCCAGGCCGGGGGACTGGCCCGCGGTGCCGGCTCGGGGATCCCCCAGACCCTCGAAAGCCTGGAGACTCCAGACCAGGCCCCCCAACTGATGGCCCCCTCTGCCACGGGGGCCCGACTGGTGCTGTGGACGGCCGCCAGCCTGGCCCTAATGCCCCTGGGCCGGGAGGGCCCGGTGGTGCAGGTGGGCGCAGCCGTGGCCCATGGTCTGCGCCAACGCTTTCCCCGGGTGCTGGCCGGCCTCCAGACCCGAACCCTGATGGCCATCGGTGCCGGAGCCGGCCTGGCCGGCGGCTTCAACAGTCCCCTGATGGGCGCCGTCTTCGTGATGGAGGAGCTCACCGGCCGCTTCCAGACGACCGTGCTCTGGCCAGCGGCGGTGGTCTGCGCCGCGGCGGCCCTGGTGAGCAACCTCGACGGCATTCCGATCTTCACCCTCGGGTTGCTGCAGTCCCTCCAGCCCGAGTGGCAGCAACTGCTTTGGGCCCTGCCCCTGGGTCTGGGCGGCGGCCTGCTGGGAGGCCTGTTCAGCCGGATCCTGTGGCAAGCCACCGCCCTGCTACGCCAGCGGGTGCGGCGACGGCCGCTGGCCTGGGGTCTGGGGCTCGGCCTGGCGCTCGGCCTGATTGCCGTCGCCAGCGGCGGCTGGAGCGGCGGCGATGGCGAAGCCCTGATGGGTCAGCTGCTCGATGGCCAGGGGAGTCTTCCGGTTCCCGGGGCACCGGCGAGCATCCTGGGGTGGCTGCTGGTGCTGGTTGCCCGGATCGTGGCGCCGGTCCTGGCCCTGGCCGCCGGCGTTCCTGGGGGGCTGATCGACCCGGCCTTTGCCATTGGCGCCCTGTTCGGTGGCGGCAGCCTGGAACTGCTGGGGGGCGATGCCCAGCTCGGGCTCGCCTTGGGCATGGCAGCCAGTCTGGCTGGGGCCACCCAGCTCCCGCTGATGACGGTGCTGTTCGCCTTGCGCATGGCCGGCGATCAGCAGTGGCTGTTCGGAATCCTGCTCAGCGCCGTGGTCGGGGCCTACGCGGGCCGCCGGATCCAGCAGGAGCCGATCTATCACGCCCTGTGGGAGCTAGGCAGGGATCCCGATCAGAGCGCGCCGCGGCGGTAGAAGAGCACGAAGATCACGGCCGGACCGGCCAGGGTGATCAGCGCCAGGGCGGCGAAATTCGCAATCAGGTGAAAGTCGATACCCATGGTGACGGCGACGCGGTGGTGGCGAGGATGGCGATGCTGGCGGCGGCTGCTGTGAGGCAGATCACCTGCAAGACCAGGTTAGGCGGCGGGCCGACGGAGCCAGGGCCGGGTGTGGGGTCTGTGACGGCTTGTCACAGCGGGCCGGAGCCAACGGGCTGTGGCTGAATGGAGACCAGCCGCTTCAAGGGGATGGCCAGGGACGACCAGGGGACGTGGCGCTGCATCAGTGGCTGCGGAGCCTGCTGCCGGCTCGATCCAGCCCTGCGCCAGGAGGCGATCGACGCCCTCAGCCCCGAACAGCAGGAGCGTTACCTGGCCATGGTGGGGCCAGACGGCTGGTGCATTCACTTCAACACCGGCTCGCGCAGCTGCCGCATCTATGCGGATCGGCCCGATTTCTGCAACGTGGCCAACCTGGTGCGCCTGTTCGGCACGGAGACGGATCCGGGGGCCGGCGACCGACTGGCCATCGCCTGCTGCACCCAGCAGATCCGCAGTGAATACGGCGGCCGTGGCAGGGTGTTAAAGCGCTTCCTGCGCGCCATCCAAACGCGTTCATGAGCAGCGAACCGGAATCCAGCGCCAGTCCGACCGAGGCGACGGCCCACGCCGGCAGTTGGGGCGCGGCCTTTGTCACCACCTTCACCACGGTCTTCCTGGCCGAGCTGGGTGACAAGACCCAGCTGGCGGCCCTGTTGCTATCGGCCCAGTCGGGACGGCCAGGGGTCGTTTTCGTCGGAGCCTCCCTGGCCCTGATCAGCTCCAGCCTGGTGGGGGTGCTGCTCGGCCGCTGGCTGGCACGGGTGATGCCCCCGCAGCAACTCGAGCGCCTGGCTGGAATCCTGATGGTGGCCCTCGGTCTCTGGCTGGGCCGTCAGGCCGTGCTCGGCCTGGTGCCGCCCGCCACCGACCTGCCCCTCACCTGACCCTCACCCCAGCGCCATGCCCATTGCCCTGCTGGCCTCCACCTTTGCCACCGTGTTTTTGGCGGAACTGGGCGACAAGACCCAGCTGGCCATCGTGACGATCAGTGGCACCTCCAGCCGCCCAGGGGCCGTGTTCGCAGGCAGCTCCGCGGCCCTGGTGCTGGCCAGCCTGCTGGGTGCCGCTGCCGGTGGCTCCCTCTCGGCCGTGATCCCCACCAATGCCCTGCAGCTGGCTGCTTCCGTGGGCTTCCTCGTGATCGGTGTGCGCCTGATCCAGCGCTCGAGCGCCGCTGACACCCCGGATGCCGCTGCAGACGAGGGCCCAGCGGCCGATTAGAGTGAAGTGAAGCTCTTGGTGGCCGTGGGCATCGCTCCGAGCCCAGTCCGCCATCTCCGGCCCGCCAACCCCACAGCCCTGCTCACGGGTTCATCCACCGCGCCAACCGCCACGCCCTTCGGGGCTGTCTCCGGTGGCCCACCGCCCACCAGCCTCCCCACCGATGAAGTTCACGGTCGCCGACCTGCTCGACCAGCTTCCCGCCGTTGAAGCCCTGCCCCTGCCGAAGCTGGAGAAGGCCCTGGGCCTGAGCCAGAAGGCCGAGAAGCAGCAGCTGCAGATCGGGCTGGAGGGGTTGGCCAAGCTGGGCCTGCTGGACGTGAGTGAAGCCGGCATTGCCCGGCGACAGGATCCGGAGCTGATTCCGGCGCGTCTGCGCTGCTCCAGCAAGGGCTTTTGCTTTGCCCTGCGGGAAGACGGCGGCGAAGACATCTACATCCGGGACCACCAGCTCAACCACGCCTGGAATGGCGACCGGGTGCTTGTGAAGGTGACCCGGGAAGGTGGGCGTCGCCGGTCGCCGGAAGGGGGGGTGCAATGCATCCTCGAGAGGCACACCACCTCGCTGCTAGCCCAAGTGGAACAGCAGGAGGAGCGACTGGTCGCCACGCCCCTGGACGACCGCCTGCTGACGGCCGTGGAACTGCCCGCCGCCGATGCGAGCCATCTGCAGGCCGAGCAGGCCTCGGTGGTGGAGGTGCTGGTCGACCGCTACCCCGTGGGCCAGTTCGCCCCCCAGGGCCACGTGGCCCGCAGCCTGCCGGTGAACGGAGGGGAAACGGCCGACCGGGACCTCCTGCTCACCAAGCACCGGCTCCACACCCGTCCCCAGCCCCCCCGGGCCACCCTCAAGACCCTCGCTGCCAAGGAGCGCACCGACCTCACCGCCCAGCCGGTGCTGCTGCTTGAGCCCTGGGCCGGCAAGGACGCTCCCGGGCTGCCTGGCCTTGGCCTGGAGGAGCGCGAGGGGGGCTGGACCCTGTGGGTCCATACCCCGGCCATCAGCGAGCGCTACGCCCCTGGCAGCGCCCTCGACACCTGGCTGCGCCAGCAGGCCGATGCCTTCTGCGTGGGGCGCGAATGGCTGCCCCTGCTGAGCCCCGCCCTGATCAAGGCCGCAGCCTTCAAAGCGGGGGAGACCCAGGCCGCCCTGTCGGTGGCCCTGGAGCTCAGCCCAGAGGGCCAACTGGAGCACTACCGCTTCTGCCGCAGCCAGATCAAGCCCATCGCGGCCGCTGGCCTGGATGCCCTCACCGCCCTGGCAGAACGCAAACCCAAGAGCCGCACCGTGCCCCCGGCCCTGAAGGGCCTCAAGGATCAGCTGACCCTGTTGGACCAGTTGATCAGCGTCACCGGATTGCTACGGCAACAGCGCCAGGCCGCCGGTTCTCTGGATCTGAACCTCCCCCTGCCCCCCATCCCCAGCCTTGGCGACCTGACCGTGCCCGGCCCGGATGCGGCCCTGGAGGGCTGGATGGTGAGCCTGGACAGCCACCATCCCCTGGCGGTGCTCCGCGAAGCGGTGCTGGTGGCCGAGCGCGCCCTCGGTGAGCACCTGGCCGCGCTCGGGCTGCCGGCGATCTACGCCACAAATGCCACGGCTGATCCGGCCGATCTCAATGACGTGGCCCGCGCGGCCCTCGCCCTCGACATTCCCCTCGAACTCAGCGAGGAGGGCAACGCCAGTGCGGCCGAGCTGGCCACCGCCTTTGCCGGCACCGACCGCAGCCGGGCCCTCCAGCAGCAGCTCAAGGCGATCCTCAAACCGATTCTGCTCAGTGACAGCCCAGGCACCCATGCCCTGGCCGGCCTGATGGAGGAAGGGGCTGCCCTGGCCCCTTGGTGCTGCCCAACCCTGCACTACGCCGATCTCTGGAACCAGCAGATGCTGGTGGTGCTGCTCACCGAGGGGAAAGATCGCCCCAGCGTGCGCCACAAGACCAGCGTCGACCTGGCCTCCGATAGCTGCCATGGCGCCATCGACTGGCCCCTGCTGGCCCCCAGCCAACTCACTCCCTACCAGGAGGTGCTGGAGCATGGGCTGGTGCAACGCCTCAATGGACGTCGGCGCTTTCTGGCCGAACTCCAGGGCGACCTACTCGCCATGGTGCAGGCACGCCAGGCTGAACCCCTGGTGGGCCAAGTGCTCCCCGGGGTGATCAGCGGCGTGCAGAGCTACGGCTTCTTCGTGGAGGTGCCGCCCTCCCAGGTGGAGGGATTGGTACACGTCAGCTCCCTCAAGGACGACTGGTACGAAT
>JBIIQK010000083.1:0-6929 GCA_044342135.1 Cyanobium sp. | reverse complement strand
CGCGATGAGCAGCAGCCAGGGACTCACCATCGGGGAACTCGAAGCCAACTATTCGCTGTACTGCAAAGCGCTGCGTCTCCTGCTCAAGGAAGGCAAAACCGTGGCCGCCATCCAACGCACCGTGTGTTGGAGCCGCCTGGAGCAGCTGCACATCTGCCTGCCCAGTCGCTACAAAGCACCCGACTACCTCTGCGTGGTGCTGAAGCGGGACCTGGGCTGAAGCCGCCAACCCCGCTGGAGCCCAACTGAGCGGCGCTGATGAAATCGATCTCGGATCCCTTTCTGCGCCGCCCCGTGCTCACCCTGGTGGTGAGCCTGCTGGTGCTGTTGGCGGGGCTGGTGAGTTTGCCGGTGCTGCAGGTGGAGAATCTGCCGCCGATCGCCCCGGGACGGGTGACGGTGCGGGCCACCTACCCGGGCGCGGGCCCGGAGGTGGTGGAACAGGGGGTCACCGCCCTGCTGGAGAAGCAATTCAACGGCCTCGAGCGGCTCGACAGCATCCGCTCCACCAGCTCGGCCAACGGCAGCGCGATCACCCTGGGCTTCGAGGGCGGCGACCCGGAACTCAACCAGATCAACACCCAGAACGAGGCGGCGGTGGTGACCCGCCAATTGCCGGCCCCGGTGGCGCGCTTCGGGGTGCAGGTGCGGCGCAGCTCCGACGACCTGCTGATGGTGCTGAGCTTCAATGCCGACCCCAGCCTCTACAGCGACACCTTCCTGAGCGGCTGGCTCGACCAGGTGGTGAAGGAGCGCCTGCAGCGCGTGCCAGGGGTGGGCAATGTCACCCTCTCAGGGGGCAGCAGCCTGGCCTTTCGCCTCTGGCTCGATCCGGTGCGGCTGGAGGAGCGGGGCCTGACCATCAGCGACGTGCGCACGGCCCTGCAGCAGCAGAACGTGCTGGCCGCCCTGGGCCAGACCGGGGAGGCCCCGAGCCCCACCGGCCAGGAGATCACCCTGCCCCTGCGGATGGAAGGGCGCCTGCGCACGCCAGCGGAATTCGAGCAACTGGTGGTGGCCCGCAGCGCCAATGGCGGCGTCACCCTGCTGCGGGATGTGGGCCGGGTGGCCCTGGGCAGCGAGACCTACGACACCATCGCCACCAACCTCCAGGGCAGACCTGCGGTGGCCGTGGTGATCTACCAACGCGACGGCAGCAATGCCATCGCCGTGAGTGAAGCGGTGAATGGGGCCCTCAAGGAGCTCGCTCCCCAGTTCCCCCCCGGGATCGAGCAACAGCTGATCGTGGATGAAGCCGACTTCGTGCGCGGCAGCATCCAGGGCACCCTCGACAGCCTGCGGGATGCGGTGCTGCTGGTGTTTGCCGTGCTGCTGCTGGGTCTGGGCAACAGCCGGCTGGCCCTGATCACCGCCGCCGCCGTGCCCGTGGCCCTGATCGGCTCGCTGAGCGTGCTGAAACTGGCGGGCCAGTCGCTCAACACCCTCACCCTCTTCGGCCTGGTGCTGGCCAGCGGCCTGGTGGTGGATGACGCGATCGTGGTGAGTGAGGACATCGGCCGGCGGCTCGAGGCCGGCAAGCCCCCCCTGCAGGCGGCCCGGGAAGCCATGGCCGAACTGGGGGGAGCCGTGGTAGCCACCTCCCTGGCCCTGGTGGTGGTGTTCATCCCGGTGCTGGGCCTGGGCGGCAGCCTGGGCCGCCTCTACGCCCCGATCGCCATCACGATCAGCGGCGCCATCGCCTTCTCCACCCTCAATGCCCTGAGCTTCACCCCGGTGGCCGGCAGCCGGCTGCTGGGTCCCCAACAGCGCGAACCCGCCTGGCTGCTGCGCTGGATCGACCCGCCGCGACGCTGGTTGGAAGGTCTGGACACCCCCTACGGCCGCTGGCTGGACTGGGCGATGGCGCGGCGCCGCCTGGTGGTGGCCCTGCTGCTGGCCGGTCTGCTGCTCACCGGCAGCGCTCTGCAGACCCTGCCCAAGTCTTTTATTCCCCAGGAAGACAACGGCCAGCTGCGGGGGGTGGTGATCCTGGCCGACGGCCTGGGGCTGCAGCAGACCCAGGCGGTGCTCGAGCAGGTGCGGCAGGTGGTGGCCGCCGAACCACTGATCGCGCGGGCCAATTTCTACGCGGGCCGCTCCTTCGGCGACAGCAGCCCCAACAAGGGCATCTTCTACCTGCGCCTGACCCCGATCGAGGAGCGCCAGGGCCGCGAGGACTCCACCCGGGCCGTAGCCCAACGGCTGGACAGCCAGCTGCGACGGCGCATCACCGGAGCGGTGGTGCAACTGAGCGAGGCCCCGTCCGTGCGGGGCTTCAGCGCCGAGGGCGGCCTGGAGCTCGAACTGCTGGACAGCAGCAACGGCCAACTCAGCCTGGCCGACTTCGAGCAGCAGGCCCAGGCCTTCATCCGCGCCGCCCGGGCGACCGACCGTTTCGAGCGGGTCTCCACCCGCTTCAGCGCGGGGGCCCCCCTGGTGCAACTGGTGCCCGACCGCCTGCAGATGGCCTCACTTGGCGTGGATCTCAGCACCGTGGTGGACACCCTGGGCGCCAGCTTCGGCAGCGACTACGTCAACGACAGCTTCGAGAGCGATCAGGTGCGCAAGGTGATCGTGCAGCTCGATGGCACGGGACGGCGCAACGCCGACGACGTGCTAGCCCTGCAGGTGAAGAACCGCGAGGGGCAGCTGATTCCCCTGGCCCAGGTGGTGCGGATCGACCAGGGCAGCGGCCCCACCTCCATCAACCACACCCGCCTGGTGCGCTCGATCAGCATCCGGGCGATCCCGCGCCCTGGGGTGAGCAGCGGCCAGGCCATGGCCCTCCTGGAAGAGGTGCAACAACAAGTCGACGGCAGTACGGACCTCGAATGGGCCGGGCTGGCCCGGGAGGAAGCCAAGGCCGGGGGAAACAATCTGCGCGTGTTTGCCCTGGCCATCCTGGTGATGGTGCTGGTGCTGGCGGCCCTCTACGGCAACTTCGCCGACCCCTTCATCATTCTGGTCACCGTGCCCCTGGCCATGCTGGGGGCCATCGGCGGGCTGATGGTGCGCGGTCTGCCTCTAGACGTCTACGGCCAGATGGGCCTGCTGGTGCTGGTGAGCCTCGCGGCGAAGAACGGCATCCTGATCGTGGAATTCGCCAACCAGCGCATGGCCGAGGGCCTGGATCTGGACACGGCGATCCGGGGCGCGGCGATCGCCCGCCTCCGGCCGATCCTGCTGACGGCCATCTCCTCCCTAGCGGGCTTCCTGCCCCTGCTGCTGGCCAGGGGCTTCGGCTCCGGCAGCCGGGTGAGCATCGGCACGGTGGTGTTTTCGGGGCTGCTGGTCGCCACGGTGCTGAGCCTGTTTGTGGTGCCCGTGATCTACCGGCTGGTCAAGGGCTGGGAACTGGGCAGAGCTAGGGCTGCTGGCTTTCCTGAACCGTCAGGCGACTGATCAACACGCCCATCACCGCAGCCACGTAAAAGGTGCCCGCGGTGGCGATCGCCACGCTCACCATCTGGGCCTGGGGGGTCTGGGGAGTCACATCGCCGTAGCCCATGGTGGTGAGGCTGACAAAGGCGAAGTAGTTGAGCCGCACGAAATTCAGCCCCCACACCGGACTGCTCTGGCCCAGATCCTGGGCCGTCAGATTCACGTTGCTGAAGCTGCTCGGATCGATTGTCTCCAGGGCACAACAGAGCAAACCGGCTGCCAAGCCGAGCATCAGGTAGCCCGCCAGGGCGCCCTGCAGCACCGCGTCCGACACCCGCCGCTCCTGGGCCAGGCCCCGAATCAGGCGAATGGCACTCCAACCACTGAACAGGGCCCAAAGAGCGATCACGGGAATGCCGGTGCTGCGCAGCTCCAGCGGCGTGAAATACCAAAGGAAGCCCACCACAATGGCGGCCACCCCGAGGCCCTTGAACAGCCGGCGTGGGACCGCCCCAAACTGCAGGCTGCCGGTGGGATTGCCCAGGCCCCGGATCATCACCAGGGCCAGCAGCAGATAGCCCAGCGACGACAGGCGATTCCAGGGCTGGGGCAGGGTGAAGCTGACCAGCAACAGCAGGCAGACGCTCAGCAGCTGGGCATAGCTCTGCTGACGGGGAGGTGGCGCCCCTTCCGTACCAGCCGATCCGGTCAACGGCATCGCCACCTTCAAGATTCGGTCAGTCGAAGCCCAGCAGGTCGAAGATCTCGCGATCCTTGAGCGATTCGGCCTCCAGGGGCTCAACGTCGTCGAGCATCCGCTGGGCCAGGTTCAGATACTCCTGCTGCACCGCCTCCACCTCGGGGGTGGGCTCCATCTCAAAGATGGTGCACTTCTTCAGCCGGGATTTGCGAATCGCGTCCACGGTCTTGAAGTGGGCCATGGTGCGCAGGCCTGTGCGGGCATTGAACTTATCGATTTCATCGGTCTCCTCGGAGCGGTTGGCGATCACACCGCCAAGACGCACCTTGTAATTTTTGGCCTTGGCATTGATGGCCTGCATGATCCGGTTCATCGCGAAGATGGAGTCGAAATCGTTGGCCGTCACAATCAGGCAGTAGTGGGCGTGCTGAAGCGGTGCGGCAAAGCCGCCACACACCACATCCCCCAACACATCAAAGATCACCACGTCGGTGTCTTCGAGCAGGTGGTGCTCCTTGAGCAATTTCACGGTCTGGCCCGTGACATAGCCACCACAACCGGTGCCTGCCGGCGGGCCACCAGACTCCACACACATCACCCCGTTGTAGCCCTCAAACACGAAGTCTTCGGGCCGCAGTTCTTCGGTATGAAAATCAACCGTTTCGAGGATATCGATCACGGTGGGCACCATCTTCTTCGTGAGCGTGAAGGTGCTGTCGTGCTTGGGATCGCAGCCGATCTGCAGAACCCGCTTGCCCAGCTTCGAGAAGGCCGCCGACAGGTTGGACGACGTGGTCGATTTGCCGATGCCGCCCTTGCCATACACGGCGAGAACCAGGGCTCCCTCCTCGATCGCCATCGCGGCGTCTTGATGCACCTGCACACTGCCCTCACCGTCGGGACGGGAGAGCTGGGGAGGCGTCAGTGTGGTCGTCATGCTGGAGGGAAGCGCCAGGTCAACCCCAACGCAAGGAACAGGCTTCAGCCATCCAAACGCTGTCGGGATGCCCAAAGAGGGCCAGGCGCGCAAAGCGAAACATCCCCACCACATTCATGCGGATCCACACACATAGGCATGAGTGAAAGTACCTAAACCAAGCCAAACCAGCGCCGCCCCACAGGCAAAGACCACGGCTGAAATTGAGCCAGAGATCACGGCGATTCGAAATGATTTAGGAGCTGAAGTGCGCCTTCGCCTCATACAGGGCTTCGCTATCGATCAGCGCCAGCCCCCGCTCCCGGGCATAGGCCTCGGTGTTCTTGCGCACCTTGCCCCGCACGAAGAAGGGAATCTTGGCGAGTTCGGCCTCACCATCCGGGCTCCACACCAGGGTGCCGTTGCCGGGGAGCGCGGTGGCCACCGGCGCCGCCACGGGGGCAGCCGCCGGCAGGCCAGCGGACGCATCGGGGGCAGCGGGGTGGGCCGGAGCACTGGCCCCCTCCAGATGGCTGAGGTGACCATCCACGAATTCGAAATCGTGGCGGAACATGCCGATCAGGTGTTCCTCCAACCCCATCATCAAGGGGTGCACCCAGGTGTCAAAAATGACGTTGGCACCCTCCCAGCCCATCTGGGGTGAGGTGCGGGCCGGCACATCCTGCACGTGCAGGGGGGTGCTGATCACGGCACAGGGAATCCCGAGGCGCTTGGCACTGTGGCGCTCCATCTGGGTGCCGAGCACCAGCTCCGGTGCCGCCTCCGCCATGGCCGCCTCCACGGCGAGGTAGTCGTCGCTGATCAGGGCTTCGAGGCCCAGCTCCTGGGCCACGGCCCGCACTTCCCGGGCCAGCTCCCGGCTGTAGGTGCCCAGGCCCACCACCTGGAACCCCAGCTCCTGGCTGGCAATCCGAGCAGCGGCGATGGCGTGGGTGGCGTCGCCAAAGATGAACACCCGCTTGCCGGTGAGATAGGTGGAGTCCACCGAACGGGAATACCAGGGCAGGCGCGAGCGCCGATCGGCCTCGCCGGCGGCGGGAGGCTCCAGGCCCAGCAGGCCGCAGATCTCCTGCAGGAAGACGGTGGTGGCGCCGATGCCGATCGGCACCGTGCGCACGGTGGCCATGCCGAAGCTGCGCTCCAGCCAGCTGCACAGCGGGCCGGCCACCTCCGGATAGAGGCAGACGTTGGCGTCGGCGCTAGGAATACGCATCAGGTCGGCTGGCCGGGCCCCCAGGGGGGCCACCACGGCCACGTCGATGCCGTGCTCATCCAGCAGGCGGGTGACCTCGCGCACGTCGTCGCGGCAGCGGAAGCCCAGCAGGCTGGGGCCCAGCAGATTCACCCGGGGCCGCCGCCCCTCCTGCTGCCAGCGCTGGGGCGAGGGCTTCTCGAAACCGGGCGGCGGCAGCTGGGCCTTGAGCAGGCCCCGCACCAGTTGGTAGAGGGTTTCGGCGGCACCCCAGTTTTCCTTCTTGGAGTAGGCCGGCAGCTCCAGGCTCACCACCGGAATCCCACCGAGGTCCATGCCCCCCGCCAGGGCCCCCGGCTGGTCCTGGATCAGTTCGGCGGTGCAGCTCTCGCCCACCAGCAGGGCCTCCGGCCGGAAGCGGGCCACCGCTTCGCGGATCGAGCGCTTCACCAGCTCGGCGGTGTCACCGCCCAGGTCGCGGGCCTGAAAGGTGGTGTAGGTGACGGGCGGGCGCCGGTCACGCCGCTCGATCATCGTGAACAGCAGATCGGCGTAGGTGTCGCCCTGCGGCGCATGGAGCACGTAGTGCACTCCCTCCATCGACGTGGCGATGCGCATGGCGCCCACGTGGGGCGGGCCTTCGTAGGTCCAGAGGGTGAGTTCCATCGGGGGCAGAGCCAGCGAGTAATCGGGTGAGAAGCGACGCGCTCAGGCGCAAC
>JBIIQK010000082.1:0-6967 GCA_044342135.1 Cyanobium sp. | reverse complement strand
TTGGATCGCACCGCAGCGGGTGCCCTCTGAAGTCTTGATTCGCCCCCTCTGGCTTCACCAGGTGCAGCTGCTGGCTGGTCCAGGCCAGGCCATAGCCCCGGGCGATGCCCTGATCGACGCCGATGGCCGCCTGATCGCCTGGGGGGAGGAGGCTGCTCGCCAAGCGGCCAGCCTCGAGCTCAGCCCCACCCCCGCCCAGGGCTGGCTGCTGGCGCCGGCACTGGTGGATCCCCACAGCGTGCTGGAGCAGCCGCTGGGGGGACGGGCCGAGGACCTCGACAGCCTGGCCGCCGCCGCTGCAGCAGGGGGATACGGCACCGTGGGGCTGCTGCCCTGGGCCAGTCCGTGGCGAGACCGGCCCGAACGACTCGGGCTCCGCTGGCCGGCCCCAATGGACCTTCCCCTCTGGGGCAGCTTCAGCCAGGAGGGAGCGGACCAGGAGCTCGCTCCCCACCGCGACCAGCTGGACGCTGGGGCCATCGGCCTGGCGGGCTCTGACCAAGTCCCCCCCCTGGCCCTGCTGGAGCGCGGCCTGCTGCTCGGCGAGATGGGCCCCCACCCGGTTCTGGTGGCCCCCCGCGACGGCACCCTCACCGGCGGCGGCTTTGTGCGCGAAGGCGTGGAGGCCCTGCGGGCCGGCTGGCCCCCCGATCCCGTGTTGAGCGAGACCCTGCCGCTGCAGAGCCTGCTCAGCCTGGCTGAGCTCCGTCCCTCGGTGAATCTGGTGCTGATGAACCTCTCCACCGCCGCCGGCACCACCCTGCTGCGCCAGGCCGGGCGGCGTCCCCAGGCCACGGTGAGCTGGTGGCACCTGCTGGCCGACAGCGGCAACCTCGATCCCACCGCCGAAGGCTGGCGGCTGCGGCCCTCCCTGGGGGCTCCAGAAGATCGCGAGGCCCTGATCAACGGCCTGGCCGATGGGGTCATCACCGCGGTGGCGGTGCACCACCTGTCCCTGGATGCGGAAGAGCAGCTGCTCCCCCTCGACCAGCGCCGCCCCGGGGTGGCTGGCCATGGGGCCCGCCATGGGCTGGTGCTGCCCCTGCTCTGGCAGGAGCTGGTGCGGGCTCGCGGCTGGCCGGTGGAGCGGCTCTGGCAGGCCCTGAGCTGGGGGGGCTCGGCGCTGCTGGGGCGGCCCCCGGAGCAGCTCAACCTGGGATCCCGCCGCTGGCTGCTGTTCGATCCCGACCACGCCTGGACCTGGCAGCGGGATGACTCCCTGTCCCAGGCGGCCAACCAACCGCTCGTCGGTCAGACGATTCGCGGCGCCATCCGGGCTAGCGGCCTGATGCCGGCTGCCCAGTGGTCGCTGTGACGCCCAAGGCTCCCGTCTGGTTGAAGGGGTAGAAGCGCCAGAAGGCCCGGCCAATGATTTCGCTCTGGGGCAGGAAGGCCCCCCCCGGCCAGAAGCGCCCATCCCAGCTGTTGGCCCTGTTGTCACCCAGCACCAGCACGTGGCCTGGCGGCACCAGGGCATTGAGGGTGCGGCAGGGGCCCATCCCCTGGCTGTCCACGGGGCAGTCGTTCTGCACGTAGGGCTCGGGGAGCCGGCGCCCATTGATGAAGACATGGCCCCTGGGGTCCACGGTCACCCGTTCCCCGGGAAGGGCCACCACCCGCTTGATGTAGGCGTCGCAGGCGGGATTGGCGATGCCCGGCAGGCTGCCCAGCAAGGGCAGGTTGACCACCAGACAGCGCAGGGGATTGCGGCTGGCACCGGCCGAGAGCACCGGATCAAAGTGGTGGGGAGAGTGGAACACCACAATCTCGCCCCGACGGGGAGCGCGCTGGCGATAGCTGAGTTTCTCCACCAGCAGCCGGTCCTGCAGTTGGAGTCCTGGCAGCATCGAACCCGAGGGGATGTAGCGGGCCTCCACCAGGAACTGGCGAATCCCCAGGGCGACCGCCAGGGTGATCAGCACGCTGCGCCAGAAGGCCCAGGGGCCCTCTTCGACCGTGGGAGGGGCGTTGCGGCCAGGGGGCTCCTGCTGGTTCAGGGGGCCATTCAGCTCGGGGGGGTTCGGACTGTTTTCGTGGCTCAAGGTTTCTGATCTCCCCAGGTTCAGGCTCGCCTGGCCAGACACGGCAGATTAGGCACCGATCTCCCCTCGCCAAGGCCCATGGCGCGCCCCCGCTGGCAAGCCCCCTCCGCTGACGCATCGGGCCGATGGGAGCGCGGCTGGGACCGCTTTGTGGCGATCTGGGCCAGCCTCAATCTGGTGTGGGTCGCCTTCGACCTCACCTACGTGCCTCTGCGCACCTTCTGGCTGCAGCGCAACCTTTACCCGATTCCCTCCGTCCCCCTGGTGGTGCCCCTCACGGTGCTCCCGGATGTGACGCCGTGGATGGATCCGGTGAAGGGAATCGAACCCCATCGGGAAACCCAGGCCTACCTGCAGCAGTTCCAGCAGCTGGATGCGGCCCTGCAGCGCCTGCCAGCTGGCCAAGCCCCCCAGGCCGGACAGGTGGTGCTGCTGAACCGCCAGGCCCAGCTCACCGCCCAGTTGATTGACAGCAATCCGTTCCTCTCCTCCGGTGCCTCGGGCACCCTCGAGAAGATCAAAAACCGGCTGCGCCAGCGAGCCGACCGGGATTCGGCGCGCCAGGCCGCCGCGCTGCTGCTCAGCCCCGAGCGGATCGAGGCCCAGGGGTGGGGCCAGGAACGGCGTTTCTGGAACGACCAGATCCTGCCGCTGGTGGCCACCAACTACTGGCGATCCATCGATGAGAACGGCCGCCCCACCGACCATTTCTGGCGCATTGACCTGCTGCTCTTCCAGGGCGTCTTCGCCCTGGACATCCTGCTGCGCCTGATCCGGCTGCGACGCCGGCTGCCGGGCCTCAGCTGGGGCGATGCCCTGCTGCGTCGCTGGAGCGACCTGCCCCTGCTGCTGCCCTTCTGGCGCTGGTTACGCCTGGTGCCGGTTCTGGAGCGGTTGCAGACCTCCGGTCTGGTCAACTTCGAGCCGCTGCGGGCCGTGGTGAGCCGGGGCGTCGTGGCCCTGCTGGCGGTGGAGCTGTTCGAGGTTCTCTCGCTGCAGATTCTCGATGGCACCCAGGGGTTGATCCGCTCGCGGCGCTGGCCCCAGCGCCTGCGAGCCCTGCGCAGTCATCAGAGTGTGGCCAGCAGCCGCGACGAGCGGGCGCTGGTGGAGCTGGTGCGCATCTGGGCCCCCCTCTTGCTCAGTCGGGTGGCCCCCAGGCTGGCCCCGGAGCTGCAGGGATTGCTGGGCTACAGCCTGCGCCAGAGCCTCGACCGCACCGTGGTTCCGCCCCCCTTGCGCCAACTGCAACCCCTGCTGCAGGTGGAAAGTGGCATCAGTCGCCAACTGGCCTCGGGGATGGTCGACAGCCTGCTGGAGCTCTCCCGCAGCACGGGCAACCGCCTCTCCCGCCGCGACGATGTGCAGCTGGATCTGCTGCAGCGGTTCATCGACCGCTTCTGGGAAGAACTGGCGGCAGCCCTGGAAAGCGGCCCGGCCCTGGAGCGCTCCCAGGAGCTGCTCTGCGCCCTGATCGATGGGGCCAAGGGCACCTACGTGAGCCAGATCAACCGGGCGGGCATCGAGGCCCTGATCCAGGAGCTCGATCAGCTGATCACCGCTCCGGGCAGGGACGACGACGGCGGCCCTAGCCGAGAAGCTCCAGCCACTCCGGCTCCTTGAAACCGGTGACGATCCGGCCGTCATCGGTGATCAGGAAAGGCCGTTTGATCAATTTGCCGTCGGCAGCGAGGGCCTCCAAGGCGGCCCGATCATCCAGGGCCTGGACGGCCGCAGCTCCCAGGGCGCGATAGCTCTGGCCGCTCGTGTTGAACAGGCGTTGGCGGCCGAGCTGGACCAGGGCCTGCCCCAGTTCTTCAGGGCTGGGTGGCTGTTCGGTGATGTCGATCACCTCGGCCACCAGCCCACGGCTCCCCAGCCAGGTGAGGGCTTTGCGGCAGGTGCTGCAGCGGGAATAGCTGTAGAGCTTCATCCAGCTCGGACCGCTCTAGCGGCCGACCAGGGCTTTGAGGGCGCCTACCAGGCTGTTGGAGCCCTTGCCAACGGCATTGGTGGGGCGGGTGCGCACCGTGACGTCACCGTTGACACTGGTGCGGCAGCTGAGGCGGAAGTTGGCGGGGCGGTCGGAGAGGTACACCTCCTCGACATCGCTCCGGGGGGAGAGGTTCTGCATCCCCTCCACGACCTCCATCACGCAGGTGCCGCACTGGCCCAGGCCACCGCAGTTGTTGACGTTGTTGAGGCCCTTGTAAGGATTGATGCCCGCATCCAGAGCGGCCTTGCGCAGATTGGCCCCCTCAATGCAACCGACCTGCTGGCCTTCCTGTTCAAAACGGATGGTGGGCACGGTCGAGCTGGGGCAAAGTGCGCCGCCCAACTTAAGCCACGCCCGCCCCAATGCCTAGCATCGGGCCCTCCGACCTCAATCCTTGTCCGCGTCCCTCGGCTACGACCTGATCGTGCAGCAGCTGATTCCGGGCTACGCCAGCCTGGCGCGTCTGGCGGTGGCCCTGCTCTCGGTCTCGCCCCTGGCCTGCCGCCCGGGGGCGGCGGTGCTGGTGGCGGGCTGCGGCACCGGGGCGGAGCTGGTGGAGGCCAGGGCCCAGCGCCCCGACTGGCAACTCACCGCCATCGATCCCTCAGCCGAGATGCTGGCCGCAGCGCAGCAGCGGATCGGCAGCGACAGCATCCGTTGGCACCAGAGCACCGTGGAAGCCCTGCAGGCCGATGCCTGCTTCGCCGGGGCCCTGTCGGTGCTCGTGCTGCAATCCCTGCCGGATGACGGCAGCAAATTGGCCTTCCTCACGGCCCTGGCCCGCAGCCTCGAGCCCGGTGGCCAGCTGGTGCTGGTGGATCTGATGGCCCCGGAACGCTCCCCCCTGCAACACCAGGTGGAGGCCGCCTGGCTGGCCTTCCAACAAGCCAGCGGCCTCAACGCCGACCCCCAGGCCCTCGAACCCCTGACCCAGGGACTCCATCCCATTGGCGAAGCCCGCCTCACCGCCCTGGTCAATGCGGCCGGATTCACGGACCCGGCCAGAATTTTTCAGGCCCTGGGCTACGAGGGCTTTCTGCTCCAGCGGCGGCCCTGAACTCGGAGGCGCGTCAGAGGCCGCGGGCCGCCTCGATACAGCGCTCCAGCAGCGCCGGCACCGCCTCCACGTCCAACCAGCCCGCAATCTCGGTGACCCGGCCCTCCAGATTTTTGTAGGTGCGGAAAAATTCCGCCACTTCCTCTAGCTGGTTGGGCGCGATC
Organism: Cyanobium sp.; assembly: GCA_044342135.1. GTDB lineage: Bacteria > Cyanobacteriota > Cyanobacteriia > PCC-6307 > Cyanobiaceae > Cyanobium_A. Next base: position 1,708 of record JBIIQK010000082.1, on the reverse strand, counting down.
TGACGGATCGAACGGATGTCCTTGTGCCGAAAGCCTGCCTCGGGGACGCAGAGCAACTTGCCGTCGTGGGCCCCACAATCGATCATGTCGAGAATGCCGATGGGGCGGGCCCGGATCAGACAGCCGGCAAAGGTGGGCTCCTCCATGATCACCATGGCATCGAGGGGAGCTCCGTCTTCGGCCAGGGTGTTGGGCACGAAGCCGTAATCGAACGGGTAGCGCACCGAGGAGTGCAACACCCGATCGAGGGCCATGACCCCGGCCTGCGCGTTGTATTCGTATTTATTGCGGCTGCCGGCGGGGATCTCCACCACCAGGTTCACCAGCCCAGGCGCCGGGGAGGCCGTCAGATGGCGCAGATCCATCGAAGCTGGGCGGTGTTTGCGGAAAGGATCGTCCGGTCACCACCATGGTGAGTGGAACGATGGCTGTGATCAGGGCGATGAGGCTGCCCAGAAGCACGGGAAGGGCTTCGGGCCCCGGACTGTAGGGATCATCGGAACTATCTCCTTCCTGGTTCTGGGCGGGCCCGTCTAAATCGGGGCTGGGGGCCTGGCGGATGGTGAAACCAGTGGAGCTGGAATGGGGCTGGGATTCTCGGGGAACGTCATCCATGGGGACGTGGGGGGCGCAGGCACCCGAACCACTACGGATCGATCAAAGGAACTGGCTGAATTCTGGCACCTCTGAATCGTCAGAGGCTGAACCGAATCAGGCAGCAGGCCGGGCACCCTGCTGATCCCGGCGGATGCTCAGATCAGCCGGACGCCCATCGAGATGGTCAAGCCGGGAGCGAATGACCCGAAGCTCCTCGAGAATGGCGCCCAAGAGCTGCTGGGTGGCCGTGGAGGGGGAATTCAGCACCTCCACGGTGACTTCCTTAATCCGCAACACGTCGCGGGCGAAGCGGGCCACCTCGTTGGGGTGGAACATCAGCGGATCCTTCTGATCGCTGCGGTATTCCGGATTGAGCTTCCGGGGATTAAAGGGTGGATTGAGGTTGCGCGGATCCGTATTGGTGTAGCGATACACCGAAGCCCGCGACCGATTGAGGGCCTTCTGCACCTCATCAATACCAATCAGCCCCTCGCTGGCCTCGGAAGCCGCCTCGGCCTCCGCAGCCTTCTCCCCTGGAGTCAGGTCTGCCCCGCCCAATGCCGCTGACGCCATCCCCAAAGCATTGACAGAGCTGGGATGGGGAGACATGAGACAGCTCTTGGACCAGTGGGATCGAGGCCAGACCATAGCAGGGGTTCTGGGGTCGAGCTGCCGCAATGGCCACCCTGGAGATTGCGCCCCTCCATGGGGGGCGGTGATAGGTTCCGCGATCCCCTGGAATCCATGGCCATGCGCGTCTCCCGCCTGATGCTGGTGACGCTCCGCGATGACCCTGCGGAGGCGGAAATCCCCTCCCACAAGCTGCTGTTGCGCGCCGGTTACATCCGTCGGGTGGCCTCCGGCATCTACGCCTACCTACCTCTGATGTGGCGGGTGCTCCAGAAAGTGTCCCGGGTGGTGCGCGAAGAGATGGACCGCACGGGGGCCCTCGAGACCCTGCTCCCCCAGCTGCAACCGGCGGAGTTGTGGCAGCGCAGTGGCCGCTGGGCCGGCTACACGGCGGGTGAGGGAATCATGTTTCACCTCCAGGACCGTCAGGGCCGCGAACTGGGCCTGGGACCGACCCATGAGGAGGTGATCACGGCCCTGG